>NZ_JBKTXS010000011.1:0-64068 GCF_046951855.1 Lentihominibacter sp.
CCGCACCGCCGACAATGAATTTTGGAGTAACCTTGCAAGGGAAAGCCAGCAGGAGTTTAAGCGGAGCGGCACAGAGGGCAAATGTATCGAAGCAAGGGAATTGATTATCGCCCTGCCCGAAGTTTATACAAGATACGAGCCGCAGGAAGTCCTTGAAGATTTTACGGAGGAGTTCCGCAAGAGATATGGTGTGGAGTGCGTGTCAGCCCTCCACCACAACAAACGCAAAACCAATTATCATATCCATCTTATCTTCAGCGAAAGAAAACTGCTTCCTGAGCCTGACATCAAGAGAGCCACACGCAGCGTGTTCTATGATGAAACGGGCAAAAGGGTACGCACCAAGAAAGAAATCACAGGGGAGGACGGGCAGATACGCAAAGGCTGTACCGTCATTAAAAAGGGCGAGGTTTACGAAAGCCACCTCTTTACCGTGAAAGATGATAAATTCAAAAGCGAGCCTTTTCTTCGGGAGGTAAAAGAGATTTACACTGACCTTATCAATCGCCATATTGCTGATCCCGAACAGCAGTTAAAGGTATTTGATAAGAACAGCGTTTATCTTCCCACCAAGAAAATCGGTAAGAACAATCCCAAAGCCGCCGAGATTGAAGCCGACAACGCCGCAAGGCAGGAATGGAACAGGACGGCGGATATGGCATTGTTATCGGGGATTGAGGAAACAAAGATACTGGAAATCAAGAAAGAGGAAATCCACCAAAAGGCAAGTCAGTCCATTAAAGAAAAGGGCTGGCTGCCTACCTTGTTCCGCAGCATTATCGGCAGGGCAAAGGAGCTTCTGCAAAGCCTTATCCGAGAAAAGGATATGCCGCCCAAGCCTACGCTGGATATGGATATGGCGGAATTTCGACGCATGAAAAATCTGATGATAAAGGCGCAGGAGGGCGCAAGGGAAATCCGCCGTTTGCAGGACGATGTTCTCCCGAAACTGAAAGCGCAGCTTGCAGACACAAAGGGGCTTTTCAAAGGCAAGGAGCGTAAAGCCCTGTCCGAGCAGATACAGCAGACGGAAAAGGAAATCGCTGCAAAACTGGATATGCTGCCCGATATTCTGAAAGAGGACGGTTATCCCGATGTGCAGGCGTTCATGCGTACTTTCCGAGAAATGGAAAGCGTTGTGGAACAGTACAGCCGTGACCTTGCCGAGTGGGAGCGTCAGACCAGCAGGAAACCGTCAGCCGCCGCCAAAGAGCAGCGCAGACCACCCGAAAAGCAGAGCGTATTAAAACATTTGCGGGAGATACAGGATAAAAATAGGCAGAAACCACCCCAAAGACAGCGCAAAAAATCCATTGACAGAGATAGCCGATAGATATGGAAAAACCGCCGTTATGGTGTTACCCATAGCGGCGGTGGTACATAATTATTTGCTGACTGCAAGCGTGATTTTCATATCCTGAACATTGATGATTGTTTCTTTTTTGCACTTCGGACAGTAGAGAGGAAAGTTTCTCATCTCAGTATTTTCCTGTATCATTGTTCGGGTTTTATTGCCGCAGACAGGGCAAAGTATCCATTCTGTTTTCATAATGTCGACCTCTTTGCGTTTCTCACTAATGGGAAAATATGAAATCTATATCATTCAATTTCAGTTAGAAATCTAAATTCCCCAATCCTGACTAATCATTTGCAGCTTTACCATATGCGGATAAATTTTGCCTGTGTTCATCAGTTTTTCCGGCGTTCCCTGTTCGGCAACCGTACCGTTTGAAAGCACAACCACTTTATCTGCGCCGCTTACGGTACGCATACGGTGGGCGATAACAAGTACGGTCTTGTCCTTTATCAGTCTTGACAAAGCAGCCTGTATCAATGTTTCATTTTCCACATCAAGACTTGCCGTTGCTTCATCAAGTAAGATAATAGGGGAATTTTTGAGAAAAGCGCGGGCGATTGAAATTCTCTGCCTTTCCCCGCCAGACAATTCGCAACCATTTTCACCAATCATACTGTTATACCCGTCTGGGAGCTTTTCTGCAAATTCTTCACAATTTGCTAGTCTTGCCGCCGCAATTACTTCTTCGTCGGTCGCGTCCTTTCTGCCTATTCTGATATTCTCCATGATTGTGTTGTTAAACAGCGTCACATCTTGAAATACGATAGAGTACAGAGACAGCAAGGTTTCCGGCTCTATTTTCGATATATCCATACCACCGACAGTAATCTTCCCTTTGTTTATGTCCCAAAACCGCGAGGCAAGACGCGACACCGTAGTTTTTCCGCCGCCGGACGGTCCGACTAAAGCGGTAACTTCTCCCTGTTTTGCCGTAAAAGACACATCTTTCAATACGGTTTCCCCAGTATTATAAGCAAATCCTACATGGTCGAATACAATGTCATAACCTTTATTTATCAGTTGATTTTCCCCTGTCTGAATAGGTTGGTCAAGGATTTCGTTCATGCGGTCTATGTTCGTTTTCGTAGAGATTACCGCAGCAAGATTTTGCAATGCGCCTTCAAGCGGGGCATAAAGCCTTGAAGCTACAAGCAAGAACATAAAAAACAGCGGAATATCAATTTCTCCACGAATAAGCAGCGTAGAGCCTACAAGCGCAACCGTAGCAATTCCAAACTTTAATATTAGTGTTGAAGAAACAACAAAAAGTGCTGTTCCAAGTTCTGTTATAATGTGCCGTTTTTCTACATAGTCAATTTTTTTGTCAAGTCCTTTCAGATAACTTTCTTCCGCATTGTTTGATTTCAAGTCCTGTAAACTTTCGATACACTCTTGTACACCGCTTTCAAGCGCGACATTTGCCGCTACAGATTTACAGTTAAAGTATTCCTGTATGCGAGCTGAAAAGAATGTGATTGTAAATGCAATCGGTAAAACCCACACCGCCGCAAGAGCCATTCGCCAGTCGTAAGCAAAAAGGCAGATTGCAATTAGTGTTGTTGAAATGAGGGAGCCTGCCAATGCGGGTACATAATGGGAGAATGCAGTTTCAAGCGTAGCACAGTCTCCCATAATAGAATTGGTTAAATCCGCAAGGTCTTTTTTGCCAAAAAAGGACAACGGGATTTTGCGTAGCCGTTCCGCTAAGGATATACGCCTTACCCCGCTTTCCACATAAGTCGCTAAGTAAGTGGCGTTATATTGAAACCAAGTCGCAATAAATATAAGGCATAAGCAAACCAAAGAACCAACCGCATAAAAAGCAATGCGGCTTCCATTCAAGTTCCCATTCATGGTGTCAATGACAAAGTAATAGAGCAATCCCACAGGGAGCATAAAGGATATATCCTGTACGACGCAGGCAATACAGCCTTTTATCAAATCGACAGCCCCCTGTCTTGATAATGCAAAACGTCTTTGCAATGTCTTAATCATGCGTTTACCTCCTTTGCAATCTTCCATTCTGCCGCTTCGGAATAATCCTTCCACATTTTTGTAAATATGCCGTTTCTTTCTATCAGTCCGCTATGTGTGCCGCTTTCGACAATTTCACCGTCTTGCAGTACATAAATGCAATCCGCGTCTGTGATTGACGACAACCTGTGTGCAATCATAATGACGGTCTTTCCCTTTGAAAGCGCGGATAAAGCCTGCTGTACGCGCACCTCATTATCGGGGTCGGCAAATGCGGTCGCTTCATCAAGGATTATGATAGGCGCATTTTTCAAAATCGCGCGGGCAATCGCTATTCTTTGCTGTTCGCCGCCGGACAGATATACGCCTTTTGCGCCGACAACCGTATCAATGCCATTCGGTAATTTTTCAATAATATCCAAGCACTGTGCAGCTTCCAAAGCATGGGCGATTTCTTCGCGTGTAGCGTCAGGCTTTGCCATACGCACATTTTCCAATATGGACGCTTTGATAAGTCGGCTGTTCTGAAATACAAAGGACACCTTATTCATCAATGTTTCTTTCGGAATGTCGCATATGTCGATATTCCCTATCAGTACGCGCCCTTTTTGCGGGTCAAAAAATCTTGTGACGATATTTGCAAGCGTTGTCTTGCCGCCGCCGGACGATCCTACCAATGCGACTGTCTGCCCCGGTTTTATGGAAAGAGATACATCATTGAGCGCGTTTTTCTTTCCGTCATAGCTGTAACTAACGTGTTCTAATGTAATCCCATTATCTTTAGGGATATTATTCACGCTGCTTTCAGATAATGGTTTTTCGTTCAGCACTTCATTAATCCTGTTAATTGCGTCGCCTACAATCATTGCGTCCTCGCTCATAAACATAATTTTTGTGAGCGTCGTACCAATGACGGGCGTAATCACAATATAGAAAATAAGGTTTAACAGAAGTTCATTTGTTACGCCGCCCCTTGTAAAGAGAATACCTCCGGCAATCAGAAACGCGAATACACTGTTAATTGCCGTTGTATAGAACATCATAGGCAGACGCAGCCCCTTTGTGTATGCGATTACCCATGTTTCGTAATTGTCTATCGCGTTTTTGAAGCGTTTGAAAGAAAAGATTGTCTGTCCGAAAGTCTTTACTACGGGTACGCCCCGCACATATTCAACGGCTTCATTTGACATATCGGCAAGCGCATTTTGATATTGTTCCATTCGCTTTTCCATGTCTTTTCCTGTCATTTTCATCATAATCAGAAAACCAAGCACAACGGGAACAAGGCTTAAAAGCCCTAACCGCCAGTCAAAAGCAAGCAACAGGAAAAGTAGCCCTATAGGGGTGGCAATCGCCCCCGCTTTGTCGGGAAGCCTGTGTGCAAGATACGTTTCCGTAGCAGCACTGGAACCGTTTACTATTCTCCGCAGCTTTCCACTTCCATACTTCTCCGTTACTCCGAGCGGCAATGCTGCAATATGGCGCATAAGCTCTTTTCGGATATTAGCGGCAACCCGGAACGCGCTCAAATGCGAACACATCAAAGCGGCTATGTAAACAACAATAGAGATAACTGCAAACAATACGGCAGACCAACCGTAGCCTGTGACATTCTCCGCCTGTGAGAAGTCCGGGGAAACCTCCAGTATGTCGTGAATAATACACCATATATACCAAAAAGGTACAAGAGCCAACAGTGCACTCATTACAGACAGTACCCAAGAAAGATAGGTCAATATCTTATGCCCTCCGGCATAACCCATCAGTCTTGATAGATTTGACTGTTTTTTCATTGATAAAACCTCCTTGAAAATTTTTTATGATACGAGAACAAAATGAACGTCCTCCAATATCCTCATTTCAGTTAGTGTTGCCCTTGTGAAGTTAGCAGTAACTAACCTGTGTATAAAAATTATAGGGCAGATTGCCCTAACGAATTTATTCATTTTTATTGCCCCATAATTTTCATCCACCCGGCGGTATAGAAATCTCTCATTTCTTTCAAATAGTGCTTTGCTTCTTCAAGAGGCATTTCATGTATAATCAGCTCAAAAAATGTATTAAACATTCCTGTAATCAAGATATGCTCCAACCGTTCATCAATGGGGGGAGCAGGTCTGCCTATCTTTTCAAGAACTGCTAAATAATCATGTGTTCCTTTTGTTTCTATTTCCACCATTTCATCAATCAATTTTGAAAAACGTGTTCCCTCCGAACAGCAAAGTATGAGCTTAAATTCATTCAAGTGTTCATAGGCATACAAGAGCATTTCATACATACATTCGCCGGAAGTAGAAGTAAGATTGTTAGGTTGTTCTTCTGGCGGAATTTCAGCAAATTCTTTTTGAGCCTTGCAAAATCGTTCCAGTAAAAAATTGTAGTGTTCGCCTACCAATGCTTCAAACAAGTCCTCTTTACTATCATAATAGCCATATAAAGCCCCTGTGGTTACGCCTGCTTTTTTAGCAATATTTCGTAATGAAGCAGATGTGAAGCCTTTTTCAAGAAATTCCTGTATAGCAGCCGATAAAATCATCTGCAATGTCGTTTTTTCTTCGTTGCTCATTTTTAATCCTCTTTTTATAACACTGTTATATAACATCGTTATAATAGCACCTCGCAAAAACTTTGTCAATTCCCCAATATTATTTTCCACTATCCAAATATCATTTTCTGTCTGCTCAGAGATGTAAATTTCATTATCTTTTTGTTTGAAAAGGTGTTAAATGACCGTCTTTCAGTTAACACCCCTTGAAAGTGCGTTTACCCCCCCCATATATTCTAGGACTTTCGCCTGTTTCGTCCATTTGCCCTCGTAAATTGTGCCCCTTGTTAGATAACGGGGACTTTGAATGGCTTGCAAGCATGACGGGATTACTTCGCCAGTTGCTGAAATTGTGAGCGTATCCGTTAAGTATATCAGGTAAAATTTAAAAATTGTTTTACTTTCGAGCAACCACACAAAGCCAGCCTTTAGCATTTTTGTTCGTTTCTATATGCGTAAATCCTGCTTTTTCCAAAGAATATTTAATCTCTTTGGAAGTATAAATTTTCATTCCTTTTATAATCTCTGTCCATTTTTTATCTTTGTCATTTTCGCCATTTGACTCATTACAAACCATAAAAATTCCACCTTTTTTTAGCACTCTATATATCTGGCTAAAACTTTGGTCAATATCAGACCAAAAATATATTGTTTCAAAAGCAGTTGCTAAGTCAAAGGTTTCATTGGCAAAAGGAAGTTCCTGCACATTTCCTTGCAGAATTTCACAATGCTTTCTTTCTACTGCAAATTTATTAACTTTTTTTGATTTTCTAACACTAACCTCTGAATAATCAATGCCAAAAACTTTACCCTTTGGACTTTTTTCTAATAGTTTTTTTATATTTGCACCACCACCGCAACCAACGTCTAATGATATATCGTTCTTATTAATTTTTATATGCTTCAATCCCCATTCTGCCATAGGAGAATGACCTATATTCATCATATTAACCATAAGGCTTCCGCCAAGTCCTTTAGGTTTACAAGTGTTTTGAAAAAAAGACATAATTACACCTCTCCTTACATCAATCAAGTTAGCTTTGACTAATTCATTCTATCATTATTATAAAATTCGTGCAATAAAGTCTTAAAATAATTGCAGAAATGAGATAGTGTATTTACGCAGGTTTTCTCAATTTAGTATCTGTTTTCAAGTCAAAGAGGGTAGACAAAAAATATTATCTGCCTACCCTCTTTTTCATCTTATAAGCGTTACATTACTATGCGTAGATAATTTCTGCATTGACGATTTCTCTTGCTCTTGCCTGTATCTCGTTTATTCTGCCAACCCACAACATCGGGCGTTCTGTTTTGAGCTGTTCAGTAACGCCCTCCTTATCAGCCATTTGCTCAACCAATCGAAACATCATCTCCGTTGCCTGTTCGTCAATATCAGCAAGATAACTGTTCAATCTGCCACTTGTGAGTAGCGTGATGTAAACTGCTTTCTTGCATTCCTGTAAATAGCGTTTGTGTCGCTGTCCCCATAAGCCGATAGGCTTGTTTTCTTTTTCGGTTGGTAAAGTAAGGCAAGGAATATAATAATCCCCCTGCAATTCATACCAAAGTCCGTTGCTTTCATCGTAAATATATTTCTCCATAGTGTTATCCTCCAAAATAATCTATTCGCACATACATCACAGTTTCCCGATTACCACACTTTGTTATATTGTGTTATCAGATTTTTCTGCCCTTGATTTTGCCCTTATGATTGTGCAGAACAAGGGTAACATTGTGTGAAATCATATAAAGGGATAAGGTGGACTGATTGCGATAAATCCTTTATTTTCAAGGCTTTCGGAGGATTTTATTAAAACTCTATGAGGTGCGATAAACACCTGTGAAATTATGAATTTCTAATTATTATTTAAACGAAAAGACATATGCATAGATTATGGAGGATACAGAACCATTGAATTGTACAAAGAAAGAGATAAAGATTATTTAGAAAGATCAGGAATTTTTAACGCCCTCAGATATTATTTAAATAAAGTTGAAGATTTTGTAAAAGCAAACAGTCAATGACATGTAAAATATAGTTGAAAAGGAGCCGAAAGGCTCCTTTTTTATGTAAAATATTCAAAAGTAGTTTATAATCTGTGTTTTTTTGCCAAAAATCGAACATGTGTTTACAATAAATAATTGAGGTGTTATAATGAAAACTAAAGATTTTAAACGGCGTTGCCGAGATGAAGTTTTCAGTGAAACATGCCCACAGAGGGGCACGTTATAATGAAAACTAAAGATTTTAAACGGCGTTGCCGAGATGAAGTTTTCAGTGAAACATGCCCACAGAGGGGCACGTTATAATGAAAACTAAAGATTTTAAACGGCGTTGCCGAGATGAAGTTTTCAGTGAAACATGCCCGCAGAGGGGCACGTTATAATGAAAACTAAAGATCTGTCAGATATGCAGAAAGGATTTTTTTCCATGAGTCAATTTAAAGTGATATCGGATTTTGATCTGATGGGAGATCAGCCTAAGGCAGTGGATACTCTTGCCAATGGCATAATGGAGGGTAAACGGGCTCAAACGCTGATGGGTGTTACAGGTTCCGGAAAGACCTTTACGATGGCAAAACTTATAGAACGAGTACAGAAACCAACATTGGTTATTTCACATAATAAAACACTGGCGGCTCAGCTTCATGGGGAATTCAAAGAATTTTTCCCAAACAATGCTGTAGAATATTTTGTTTCGTATTATGATTATTATCAGCCGGAGGCGTATGTTGCTTCCACTGATACGTATATTGAGAAGGACTCTGATATAAATGCAGAAATAGAGAAACTGAGGCATTCGGCTACTGCAGCTCTTTCCGAGAGGAGAGATGTCATAATAGTAGCAAGTGTATCCTGTATATATGGACTGGGAAGTCCTATAGACTACGAGAATCAGGTGATATCTCTGAGGCCCGGGATGGAAAAGGACAGACAGGAACTTATGCGCAAACTTGTGGACATACAGTATATACGAAATGATATTGCTATGGAAAGAGGAAATTTCAGAGTAAGAGGCGATACCATAGACATATATCCTGCAGGCGCTGAAAATGCAGTAAGAGTGGAACTTTTCGGTGATGAAGTAGAGAGCATTAAGGAGATCAATCCTGTTACAGGTGAAATAGTAGGCATCAGAAATCATGTGGCTATTTATCCTGCTTCTCATTATGTTACAAGTAAAGAGAATATCGATAGAGCGGCAGTAACTATAAATGAAGAACTGGATGAGCGTATCAAATGGTTCAGAGACAGAGGGAAACTGATAGAAGCCCAGCGTATTGAACAGAGAACCAGATACGATGTTGAGATGCTCAGAGAAGTTGGTACATGTAAGGGAATAGAGAATTATTCGAGGCATATCACAGGACTGAAGCCTGGATCTAGGCCATATACGCTGATAGATTATATCCCTGATGATTTTCTTATAATAATAGATGAATCTCACGTAATGCTTCCTCAGCTTCGAGCTATGTATGCAGGAGATCGTTCCAGGAAACAGTCTCTGGTAGACTACGGATTTAGACTGCCGTCGGCTCTTGATAACAGACCTCTTAAATTTGAGGAATTCAATCAGCTTGTAAACCAGATAGTTTATGTTAGTGCGACACCTGCGCCTTATGAAAGGGAGCAGAGCGGAGGGATTTCCGCAGAGCAGATCATAAGGCCGACAGGCCTTCTCGATCCTGTTATAGAGCTTCACAGTACGGAAGGGCAGATGGATCATTTGATCGCAGAGATCAATAAGACGACAGAACGCGGTGAAAGAATTCTTGTTACTACGCTTACAAAGAAAATGGCCGAGAGTCTTACGGATTATTTGAAAAATGTTGGAATAAAGGTCAGGTATCTTCATTCCGAGATAGATACTCTTGAGAGAATGGAGATTCTGAGAGACTTGAGGCTTGGGGTGTTTGATGTTTTAGTGGGAATTAATCTTCTGAGAGAAGGTCTTGATATACCGGAAGTCTCTCTTGTGGCTATTCTCGATGCTGATAAAGAGGGTTTTTTGAGAACCGAAACTTCGTTAATACAGACTATAGGAAGAGCGGCGAGAAATGTTGACAGCAGAGTAATAATGTATTGTGATGGCATAAGCGCGGCAATGAAATCAGCTATAGATGAGACGGAAAGACGGCGAGAGATACAGGATAGATATAACAGGGAACACGGAATAACCCCGAAAAGTGTTAAAAAAGCCGTTAGAAGTGTGATAGAGGCAACCAAAGTAGCGGAGGAAGAAGGTAAGTATGAAGGCAAGAGTCCTCTCGAACTTACAAAGAAAGAACTCAAAATCTATATAAGCAGGCTTGAAGATGAGATGAAACAGGCGGCGGCAGATTTGCAGTTTGAGCGTGCAGCGCAGCTGAGAGATATGGTATTTGAGTATAAGGCTAAACTGTAATATGGATAAAAAGAGGAATATAATATGGCTAAAGATATTGTAATAAAGGGAGCTAAAGAAAATAATCTGAAAGGTATAGATGTGACTATACCAAGAGATAAGCTTGTGGTTCTCACAGGATTATCAGGTTCAGGAAAATCGTCACTGGCTTTTGATACCATATATGCTGAAGGTCAGAGAAAATATATGGAGAGTCTGTCATCATATGCCAGACAATTTTTGGGACAGATGGAAAAACCCAATGTGGAATATATAGAGGGTCTTTCGCCTGCAATTTCCATAGATCAGAAGACGACTAACAAAAATCCAAGATCGACAGTGGGAACCGTTACCGAGATATATGATTATCTGAGGTTGATGTATGCCAGAATCGGTATACCGCACTGCCCTGTATGTGGAAGAGAAATTACGAGTCAGACCATAGATCAAATTGTGGAGCTTCTGGCAATGGAAGGTGAAGGAACGAAGCTTACTATTCTTGCGCCTGTCATAAGGCAGAGAAAGGGACAGCATGAAAAGGTTCTGGACCGGATAAAGAAAGAAGGATTTACACGGGTAAGAATTGATGGCGATATAAAGATACTGGGCGAAGATGAAGTTAAACTTGAAAAGACCTTTAAGCATACTATAGAAATCGTTGTGGACAGGATCAGAGTAAAGGACGGGATACAGAGCAGACTGTCAGACGCATGTGAATTGGCTATCAGTCATGGCGAGGGACTTGTTCAGGTAATAGTAGATAAAAATGGGAATATAGAAGAGAAAACATTCAGTACCAGCTTGGCATGCCCTGAACATGGAGTAAGTATAGAGGAATTGGAACCCAGAATGTTTTCTTTCAATAATCCTATGGGAGCATGTCCTGAATGTAATGGGCTTGGATTTATACAGAGTATAGATCCCGATTTGATAATAACAGATCAGGATAAGAGCATAAACGATAAGTGCCTCAGCAATGTATTTGCGACTATGGAATATACAAGTTTTTATTGGCAGGTGATAAAAGCTTTAGCTGATAAATATCATGTTGATATGGATACGCCTTACAGAGATTTACCAAAGAAGTTTAAAGATGTGCTTCTGTACGGTACCGGTGACGAAAAGCTGCAATATGTCTATACGAACAGAAACGGTGATACTCAAAACAGGAATCATACTTTTGAGGGTATAATAAATAATCTTGAGAGAAGGTACAGAGAGACCGGATCTGAATGGATTAAAGAAAAGATGGAAAAATATATGAGAGTGACCGAGTGTCCGGTCTGTAAAGGTAATAAGCTTAAACCAGAGCTACTGGCAGTAACTGTGGGCGGAAAAAATATAATGGAATTCTGTGATATGTCGGTTGCTGATGCGATAGAGTTCGTAAAAAATCTTGAGCTTTCCGAGACTCATATGAAAATAGCCGAGGAGATAATTAAAGAGATTCGAGGACGTTTGACTTTTCTTGCTAATGTAGGTCTGGATTATCTCACACTGTCAAGAGCATCGGCTACTCTTTCAGGTGGAGAATCACAGCGTATAAGGCTGGCTACTCAGATAGGTTCCGGATTGGTGGGAGTTTTGTATATACTTGATGAACCGAGTATAGGGCTTCATCAGAAGGACAATGAAAAACTTCTTGAAGCACTCAGACGTCTGACAGATATAGGAAATACACTGATAGTAGTGGAGCATGATGAAGATACCATGTATGCTGCCGATCATATAGTGGATATAGGTCCGGAAGCCGGGATAAACGGCGGAGAGCTTGTAGCGCAGGGTACTGTTGAGGACATAATGAAATGTCCGAGATCTGTTACAGGACAGTATTTAAGTGGGAAAAAGAAAATAACTGTGCCGGAGATAAGAAGAAAAGGAATCGGCAAATTTTTGGAGATAAAGGGAGCTGCAGAAAACAATCTTAAAGGTATAGATGTCAAGATACCTCTTGGTGAAATGGTATGTGTCACTGGAGTTTCGGGATCAGGAAAAAGCAGCCTTATAAACGAGATCCTTTATAAGGCAGTGGCCGCGGAAATGTATGGGAGTAAAGATAAACCGGGTAAATATAAACGAATAAACGGTCTTAAAAATATTGATAAGATTATAGATATAAATCAGGCGCCTATAGGCAGGACTCCGAGATCCAATCCAGCTACTTATACAGGGGTATTTACTCATATAAGAGACCTGTTTTCACAGCTTCCGGAAGCAAAACTGAGAGGCTATGGAAAAGGAAGATTCAGTTTCAATGTTAAAGGCGGCAGATGTGAAGCATGTAATGGGGATGGGATCATAAAGATTGAGATGCATTTTCTTCCTGATGTTTACGTTCCATGTGAAGTATGTAAGGGAAAACGGTATAACAGAGAAACGCTGGAGGTTAGATACAAAGGCAAGAGTATATTTGACGTACTGGATATGAATATTGAGGAGGCCGCTGAATTTTTCCAGAATATACCGACAATATCAAGGCAGCTTCAGACACTTATAGAAGTAGGACTGGGATATATTAAACTTGGGCAGCCGAGTACGCAGCTTTCGGGAGGAGAGGCGCAGAGAATAAAACTTGCAGCCGAACTTTCTAAAAAAAGTACCGGCAAAACTCTTTATATATTGGATGAACCTACTACAGGACTTCATTTTGCTGATGTGGATAAGCTCATATCAGTGTTGGATAAGTTAGTGGATGCTGGTAATACAGTTGTAGTTATAGAACATAATTTAGATGTCATAAAACGTGCAGACTATGTAATAGATTTGGGTCCTGACGGAGGATTCAGGGGAGGAAAGATTATAGCGCAGGGAACTCCCGAGGAGATTGCTGAAACTGAAGGATCCTATACAGGAGAATTTTTAAAAAAGGTATTGTATTAGGTATTTATGGGAGATTGGTGGGGAACATGTACAAGAAGTTCATACAGAACAACTATGAAGAACTGCTGGGTATTCTCAATTGTCTTAAGGTCGGTGTATACATTACTGATAATGACGGTAATACTTTGCTGCTTAATGATGAATCATGCAAAACAGGAGGATTGGCAAGGGATGAGACTGTAGGAAAGAATATGCGTGAACTTGAGGATACAGGGTTTGTAGAGAAATCTGTTTCCCTTGAAGCTTTGAAGAGCGGAAAAGAGGAAGCGCTGATACAGAATCTTGGAGATGGAGATAAAGTATATGTAACTGGGATACCCTTATATCATGATGATGATGTGGATATAGTGATCTGTACTGAAAGAGATATAACAGAAACACTAACTTTGAAGGAGCTTTTGGAGGAAAAAAATAAAGATAATGCCAAGATAAAAGAAGAGATAGAGTATCTGCGAAGACAGAATATAGTAATGTGGGGAAATATGATTGCGGAAGATCTGGAGACAAAGAAACTTGCTGAAAAAGCTATGCGTGTAGCTAAGCTGGATACTACTGTACTTCTTACAGGAGAATCGGGAACAGGCAAAGAGGTATTTGCTAATTTTATATATCAGAACAGCGGCAGGGTAGGAAAACCTTTTATAAAGGTTAACTGTGCTGCCATACCGGAAAACCTCATAGAGTCAGAATTGTTTGGTTATGAAAAAGGAGCTTTTTCGGGAGCTGATAAAAATGGAAAGATAGGTTTGTTTGAGATGGCTAATCACGGAACGCTGTTTCTCGATGAGGTGGGGGAGATCCCTATTCATCTTCAGTCAAAACTGCTTAGGTCTATACAGGAAAAAGAGATAATGAGAGTGGGAGGAATCAAGACAATTCCGGTGGATATAAGATTTATAGCGGCAACCAATTGTGATCTTAAAGAAGCCGTTTCCAACGGCACTTTCAGAAGAGATTTGTATTATCGTCTTAATGTTATGCCTATAGAACTTTCTCCACTTAAGGGAAGAAAAAAGGATATAGAGGCTCTTTGTATATATTTTGTAGATAAATTCAACGTTGATTATAAGATGAATAAAATGATTTCCGCAGAGGCGATGAATGTGCTTCAGGAGTTTGATTGGCCCGGTAATATAAGAGAGCTTGAGAATGTCATGGAAAGAATTATGATAAGTTCAGATGATGAAATCATTACGAAATCTCATGTAGAGAGGGCAATCGGAATAGCGACAGATTCTGTGGGAATGGACTTGTCTAATCTCGAAGGAAAGAGTATGGAGCAGCTTTTGGGTGAATATGAGAAATATATATTGGAAGCTATGCTTTCAAAGTATAAACGGGCAAGTGATGTCGGAAGGGCTCTTAAAATCAATAAGTCCACATTATCAAGAAGAATGAAAAAATATGGCATAGAATGATTAGTTTCATAATTGAAACTAAAAAGTTTTATAATTGAAACAAAAAAGATGAAAAAGAATGTAAAACAGGCGAATTGTTTTAAAAATGAAACAAATTGCCTGTTTTTGTATGAAAATGATAAAAAATAAATAGCTTTTATATATGGAAAAGGGATAATATATACAGAGAATATTGAAAATTCAATATTCACAAAAAAGTTTTTTCTGTTGGCATGGCTTTTGCGTTATATATTTTTGTCGCGATACAAAACAAGGATCCTATCAAATCATGAAGGAGGACTTAAATTATGAAGGTATTGATCGTAGGTGCAGGAGGACAGGGTGGAGCTTGCGCATCTATCTTGGCAAGGCAGGAATCTGTTGAAGAAATAAGAATTGTTGACTTGAAGGAAGAGACTGCCAAGGCTGTAGCCGATAAGATCGGGAACGCTAAAGTTAAAACAGGTTCTGTGAATGCCACAGATCCGGATGATGTGGCAAGGGCTGCAGAAGGCGTGGATGTAGTTGTAGATATGGTTATGCCGTGGATGGCAACTTATGTGATGAAGGGTGCTTTAAAAGCTAAAGCAAATTATATCAATACAGCTTTTGATGATCCTTACTGGGATGAATTCCTTGAAGGAAAATCCATAGATGAACTCACTCTCTGCAAAGAATTTAAAGAGGCAGGACTCACCGCGTTGTTCGGATGTGGATTTGCTCCGGGAATGACTAATGTATTGGCAAGAAAGTTTGCCAATAAACTTGATTCTGTGGAAAGCATAAAAATGAGAGTCGGAAAAGCTAATCTTGTTCCGGGGGAAGGTCCTTATGACTGGGTACTTCGTCCATGGAATCCTGGATGGTCTCCGAAACAGGCCCTTGTAGACTGTGCATCTCCTACTTATGCACTGGAGGATGGCAAATACGTGAAGTATCCGCCTTTCGGAGGAATAGAAATGTGTGATTTTCCTGAACCTGTGGGAACACTTCCTGTGACACATCATTCTCATGAAGAGATATACAGCATGCCAGCCACCTTTAAAGGAGTAAAGGACCTGGACTTCAAGTATTATATGATGTATCAGCCTGCGATTTTTTATGCTTCAGGCTTGTGTTCTCAGGAGAAGATCAAAGTAGGCGATGTTGAGGTGGCTCCTATAGATGTGGTAGCTTCAATGGTTCCGCCTCCGCAGAACAATATATTCGGAGCGACAGATGAAGAGCTTGCAGAGGCTGATAAGAGAGCATTCATAGAACTTATCGTTGAAGTCAGCGGTGAAAAAGACGGAAAGAAAGTTACTTACAAGGCGAACTGCCCTAAGATGAATGCTCCCGGCCCTGAGCTTAAAAAGCTCTTTGGAACAGCTCTTGTTTATGTGGCGCTGCCTTTAGCTATAGGAACGACTATACTGGGAGATACTGAATTAAAGAAGGGTATCGTATTCTCAGATGAACTTGATCCGGATGATTTTCTCAAGAGAATGATGGATACAGGTTATCCATACAAATGGAAAGAAAGTGTTATAGAAGGATAAATTGATTTGTTTCATAAAACTGGAAAGGTTAAATCAGGTGGCAATATGGTCAAGCGTTTACAGGGAAAAAAGATTGAAAGTAATTTCTTGCATACTGATATAGTACGCAATAGAGAAGATGCTGTCAAAGAGAAGATCAAACTTCTTCATGGAAGTATTTTCGGCAAACCTCTGATCAAATTTGATGTTAACTCCATGACAGACGTATGGGTGCCTTATTGCTATCTGGTTTATCATTTTGACCTCAAAGGGAATAGTTACTTTAGCAGGAAGCGGCCGTCACGTGAAGGCAAGGTGGCTGTGGTGTTTGATCTGAACGAAGTTCATCCGATGCAATATGATATATATGAAAACGGAGATCTTAAATTCGTCGGTAAAAAGACACAAGAAGACCATCGTGAAAAATTGAAAGCTAATATTTCTTATAAAGAAATACTGGAAAAAACAGAGGACCATATCCAGATGAGGATAATGAAAAGGTTTTATGGTAAAAAGGGAGATCTGGACCTGATAAGCAAACAGGATTTTTTTAGACCCGCAGTTGAGCTCGAGGTTGTTTATAGGGGAGAGAATGTAAACAAGAGATATGTGTATCTTGATGAATTCGGTATTCAAAGCGAACATATACTGGGTTTGAAGTATCGAGTAGAACACAAATCTTGATTTAGGAATTTATGTATGGAGGAAGAAGATATGATAGATTTTACAAAGATGTGGTCTGGACTGGATTGGGGTGTCATCGTTCTTTACTTTGTTTTTATCATTGCTGTCGGTTTGACCATGAGAAGACGGGCAAGCAAAAATATGAAAAGTTATTTTGTAGCGGCCAGACGTTTGACAATACCTGTGCTTATCGGTGTGGGCGCGGCTAGCTGGATTGATTCGTGGTCCATCGTAGGTCTGGCTGAATGCGGCACTACCATGGGTATTTGTATTTTATTTATATATGTTATACCTAATACTATATTAAGACTGCCTCTTGCTTTATGGATAGGACCTTTAGTCAGAGATAAAATGCCTGACTGGGTAATAACAATGCCTGATCTGATGCAGTATATGTACAGCAAAAATACTAAACTGGTCATGGCCATGGGTATGCTGTGTACTATACTTTATGAAGCCGCTTTGCTTACTGCAGGCGGACAGGTGATATCATACGTCACCGGGATAAACATGTGGGTTGCATTTGCAATATTAGGAGTAATAATAGTACTTTATACATCACTTTCAGGAATGTTTGGTCTTGCTGTTACTGATATGGTACAGTTCGTTATAATGTCTATTGCGGCAGGTGTCCTTTGTTTCGGAATGTATACGCATTTTGATGGATTTGGAACTATATTCCAGCAGGCGCATGAGATAAATCCTAATCTTACATCGCCTTCCGGTGGACTGAGTGTCATGGAAATACTTTCATGGGCGATAGGTGCTGTTGCAATGTATGCTAATTCACAGTCATATCAGAGATTCGGATCGTCTAAATCAGGAGGAGATATCAAAGTATCATACTCATGTATAATGCTATTCAGCGTTGTTTTCAGTACTGTAATGGTACTCGCAGGGATGGCGGCTCTCGTTCAGTATCCTGAAATTGCAGCTCAGTCACCGTCTCAGGCATTCTGGGCTATAGTGTTTGAAACATTACCTATAGGTCTTAGAGGGTTGTTTGTAGCAGCGCTGCTGTCGGCCGTTATGTCTACAGTAAGTGCAGATTATTTGATTGCAGGAGCAGTTGTGGTACATGATATATACAGAGGGTTCATTAATAAGAATCTTTCTGATAGGGGTGAAGTAATCGCGACTAAAGTAGTAATCGCAATAATGGGTATTGTTATAATTTTTGCAACATATTTCTGGCAGGATGGTATTTCGAAAGCGTACTACTATATTGGAGGATTCCAGGTGGCCGCATTCTTTGTACCTCTTATGTTCGGACTGTTTTACAAAAAGAAAACACCTGCGGCCGGTTTCTGGAGCTTATTGCTGGCGATAGTTATGTATATGGTTTGGCAGTTTGCGCTGCAGTGTCCTGCAGGAATACCTACCAACTTAGCCTGCATAATTTTCAGCATAATAACTTATATAGTTATTTCTAAAGTTACCTATAAAGAAAATAAGCAGTTAGAAGCGTAAGGAGGTCAATTATGGATAAGAAAACAGAATCCAGAAAGCAGAAACTGGCGTACTTTTGGACAGCTGCCACTGTTGTAGCTTCAATTATTATAGGAGCCGGTGTTATTACTCATTCGGCGCAGGTACTTCCGCTGTTTCTGGCTATAGTAGCAATTTTATTCGGTCCTGTATGCGGGGTGCTGTATTTGATGGAAATAAAGAAAGGCGTACTGGCCGTTGATGATGATGAATAGGAGCGCTGAAAAAATGAGAAAAAAAGCTTTCAGATGCAGGAATATATATACTGCCGTGACAGATGAACTGATAGACGGATATGTAGTAACGGACGGGAACAAAATAATATTTGTCGGCAGCCAAGAGGACAGCAAGGAATATATTGATAGCAATACTGAAGTATTTGATGTGTCGAATAATTTCATCATGCCGGGATTTAATGATTTTCATGTACATCTTGTCAGTGCAGGTCTTCTTGAGGCAGATGGAATACTCAGATATACCAGATCAGAAGAAGAGGCCGCAAGATATCTGTGGGATTTGCATAAAGATGCAGCAGGAAAGAGTTTTATAATGGGCGGCGCATGGGATCCGCTTTTGTGGCCGGATCAGAAGATGCCTACAAAAGAAAGTCTTGATAAGTATTTTCCTGATATACCGGTGTTTCTTCTTAATAAAGAATGCCATGGTGCATGGGTAAACAGTGCTGCATTAAGGAGATTTGGGATAGATAAAAATACTCAGGATCCTTTGAATGGCTTTTATGGAAGATATGAAGACGGTGAACCTGACGGATATCTGCATGAAATGGCTGCAATAAATCTTCAGAAAAAAATATTTGAATCTATTAGTGATGAAGAATTAGCGCAGTATAGCAAGACATTAATAGATACTGCAAACAGACATGGGATAACATCTTTGGGAGATGTTGCGGGAACATCTCCCATGAGAGAAAATGCTTATAAGATAATAGAGGATAGTGGGCAGCTTACTGCCAGGATACATTTTTTCCCTTTATTTGATGAAGGAGTGGAAAGTGTTTTGGAAAAGAAAGTGAAGTATAACAGCTCAAAGCTCAGATGCAACGGAGTAAAAGCTTTTATAGACGGCACGCCTCAAGGTTATTCCGGGTATATGCTTAAAGATTACTCTGATCGTCCGGGAGAGAAGGGATCGCCTATGATAGATCCCGGGGAATTTATACAGCAAGTCTGCGATTTTCATAAAGCAGGTATTCAGACGAGAGTTCATGCCTGTGGAGATGCAGGGGCAAGGCTTTGTTTGGATGCTGTTGAGGAAGCTTACAGACGGTATGGAAGGACGGATTTGAGACATTGCGTAGAGCATCTGGAAGCTATGGATCCGGCAGATTTGGAACGTTTTGGAAATCTGGGAGTAATAGCATCAGTGCAGCCGGAACATATGCCTAAATATGATTTTGATCAGCATCCATTTCATAAAATTTTAGGTGAAGAGAGAATGAAATATTCATGGCCCTTTGAATCTATACGAAAAAGCGGAGGTGTTCTGGCATTCGGTACCGATTGCCCTGTAGTGGATATTTCTCCTTTCAGAGGAATTTTTCGGGCAGTGACAAGGCTTACCAATGAAGGTGAGCCTCAGGGCGGATGGAATCCTTGGGAAAAAGTAAGCATTCATGAAGCTCTTAAGGCATATACGTTCGGAGGAGCATACGCATCATTAAGAGATTATGAACTTGGAACCATCGGAGTCGGCAAACTGGCAGATATGGTTATAACCGAACATAATCTGTTTGAATGTGCAACGGATAGACAGGCAATGTTTGATATGAAGGTTGTCATGACAATTATGGACGGTGAGATCGTATATAACTCATAAAGCTTTGGGCGAAAATGAAATGAGGTAAAAATATGGATCAAGTTGTTGATTATGGTCTTTTGACTCTGCTGCCGCCGCTAGTGGTTATAGGTATGGCGCTGCTGACAAAAAGAACCATTGAACCGCTGATTGTAGGAGGTGTGCTTGCCTTTGTAGTGGCAAAGGGAGTAAATTTTATTCCATCATATTTGGAAGCTCTGTATTTTACGATATCAGATAATGCGTCAATGCTGGTGACTATGGGACTGTTCGGAAGTTTGGTTATGCTGTTTGAAAAATCACGAGGTACTTTCGGCTTTTCGAAAATAGTCGAAAGACTGGCCAATAAACCGGAAAAGTCACTGATGACAACATTTTTTCTGGGGATCGTCGTATTTATGGATGATGCCTTGAATATTATGACGCTGACATCAGCAATGAGAGGAGTGTGTGACAGACAGAAAATACCGAGAGAAATGTTCGCATATGTTACAGCTTCTACAGGCGCTCCTGTGTGTGTATTGCTGCCGCTGTCGACCTGGGCGGTATTCTTTGCAGGAATTTTTTCAGAACAGAAAGAACTGCAGGTATATGGATCAGGCATGGATATTTATATCCATGCCATGCCATTTATATTTTATGGGATGACAGCTCTTATAGTAGTGCCTCTTGCTATATATGGCGTAATTCCTAAACTGGGAACAATGAAAAAAGCATATGAAAGAGTAGCTGCAGGAGGAAATGTTTATTCAGAACAAAGTGCTAAATTCAATGTGGTGAAGGAAGAAAATGGGTTAGAAGAGAATAATGGAAAAGATGGAAAGATAATAAATTTCCTTGCTCCAATGATCGTATTGATTGCAGTTGCCGTGATTACCGGAGAAGTTTTATTCGGTTTGATTGCTGCTATAATATTGGCTTTGCTCATGTATCTTCCTACCAAAACAATGAGTTTTACTGAATTCGGAGATGCTTTTGTAAACGGATTCGGATCAATGACTCCTATGCTTTTTATCATTGTCTGTGCTCTGACTATGAAGATGGGATTGGATGAAATAGGTCTTCCGGCATATGTCATAAATGCTGTACTGCCGTATATGAGTGCCGGACTATTCCCGGCGATAGCTTTTGTTGTAGTAGCGGCTTTGGCCTTTGTTACAGGAAGCAACTGGGGAATACCAGCCATCACGGTGCCGATTCTCATTCCATTGGCAGCAGCTACAGGTACTAATGAGCTTTTAGTATTGGGCGCTATCCTTTCGGGAGGAACATTTGGAAGTCATGCATGCTTTTATTCTGATTGTACAGCTCTGACTTCCCAAGCTTGCAAAATGGAAAATTTGGACCATGCACTGTCGCAGCTGCCATATGCTGTGATATCGGCAGTAGTAGCGATCATGCTGTTTATAGTATTTGGATTTGTGTTGTAGTTTTGTTGCAGCAGGTGAGATCATATGTCGAATAAGTACATAGTTTTAGCAAATGCAGGAATTTTATTTATAGCAGTTAGCTGGGGACTGAACTTCAGCGTGATCAAGTGGGCGTTATCGGATATTACACCATTGTATTATTTGACTATGCGGTTTCTTCTATCAGGAATATTGCTGGCAGTAATTTTTTTCAGACTGGTATGTAAAATGAAAAAATCGGAAGTATACTGCGGAATATTCTCAGGCATTTTCCTGGCCGCTTCCTTTACGGCACAAACTGTCGGATTGCAGTATACGACACCGGGAAAGGCCGGATTTTTGGCAAATGCATGTGTAGTAATAGTGCCGTTTCTGATATGGCTGTTTTATAAAAAACGGCCGGAAAAGAATGCGCTTGTGGGTGCCTTTATAGCCTTTGCCGGACTGGCGGTAATGTCACTGACCGAGAGTTTCACCATTCAGCTGGGGGATTTCTTACAGCTCATGTGTGCATTGTGTTTTGCCGGACAGATGATGGTTATAGACCGCTATGCCGAAAATGTGGATCCTGTAAGGATGTCAGTAGTACAGGTAATATCAGCAGGTTTGATAACATTGATATTTGCCTTGATTCTCGAACCTGTTCCGGATTTATCGGCAGGAAGCTTTCCGGTAGCTGTAGCCGTAGGATATGGCGTGATATTCTGCACAGCACTGTCTTTTGTGATTCAGGGATATGCTCAGAAAGTCATAAAACCATCTAATGTATCTATCATATTATGCTTTGAGGCTGTGTTTGCCTTTGTTTTCGCTATAGGTTTCGGATACGAGCAGGTGACATTCAGGAATGTGGCAGGAAGCGTGATGGTTATAGGAGGATTTATGATTTCACAGATAAGTTTAAAGCAGCCATACGGAAAAGAACTCAATTGAGTTTTTATAAAAATTATCTCCAACAATAATTACTTGTAACAGGCAGGCGGGATTTTACCGTCTGTCTGTTATTTTGTTTAAACTATTGACTTATCCCTTAGGGCAGAGTTCATAATTTAATTGAGCAAGTGCATTATATGAAAAAGGAGGCGGATTTTATGAAATCTATTATCAATGAACCTGTTATTGTGAATGACGAAAAAACCACACTGGTTAGAAATGCTATAGAGCACAGAGCCACATGGTTCTATCTGCTGCTGGAGGAAATAAGAAAAAGAGGAATGGATATGGAGGATATAGGGAGGTCGGCAATATATGAATGCGGCTGTTTTCATGGGATGGAAAGAATATTAAAAAACTGTGAGAATCCGGAAAACCTGCGTTCATTTTTGAAAGTTTTTGCAGATGAAACAGGTCAAAAGGTATTTGAGATGGAAATAGTAGAGAATACCAAAGATAAGCTGTACATTGATTTTCATTATTGTCCTCTTGTTTCCGCTTGGCAGAAACTGGGCGTAGAAGTTGAGGACATACCTCTTCTTTGTGACATAGCCATGGATGGAGACAGAGGAATCTGCTCTAAGATGGATGGTTATGAGTTTAATCTCGGGAAAGTCATAGCACAAGGGGACGGCATATGTGAAATAAGAATAGACAGGAAGGCTGAATGATCCTGTCTTGTATGAAAGGAGGTATAAATTTATGAACAGAGAAACAGAAAAAGCTTATAAGAGTATTCTGCAATACGAACTGGTTCCCGCATTCGGGTGTACCGAGCCTGGTGCTGTAGCTTATGCAGCGGCAAAGGCAAGGAGCATTTTGGGAGAATTTCCGGAACATATAGATATAATGTGCAGCGGCAATGTCATAAAAAATGTAAAGGGAGTGGTAGTACCTAATTCAGGGGGCATGCATGGAATAGAAGCAGCGGCGGTACTGGGATCTATGCTGGAATGCGGAGGTGATGAGCTTGAAGTTCTAAGCAGTGCTGATGAGGAAGATATAAGGCGTACGAAGGAGCTCTTGGGAACAGGCTTTTGTAAATGCGGCCTGGAAGAAGGCGAAGGCAATATGTATATCCGTGTTTTAGTCGTAAAAGGAGAAGATGAGGCAGAAGTAAGAATTAAAGGGCAGCATACTAATATAATTTATGTGAGGAAGAATAACGAAGTGCTTTCCAGTGTGGAGGACAGCCGGCAGAGCAATGATATAAGCAAGCTTAAAAGCCTTTTGAATGTGAAAGATATTGTTGAGTTTGCTGATACAACAGATTACAGTGAAATAAAGAATTTGCTTGATGATCAGATAAATTTTAATATGCAGGTAGCATTTGAAGGTATTAATAATGATTACGGTGCGTCAGTAGGGAAAACGTTGCTTGATAATAATGGCACAGGGATAAAAGTAAGAGCCAAAGCAATGGCAGCTGCAGCGTCAGATGCCCGCATGGGAGGATGTTCGCTTCCTGTCATGATAAATTCATGCAGCGGCAATCAGGGAATAACAGTAAGCGTTCCGGTAGTGGAATATGCAAAGGAATTGAAAGTTTCGGAAGACAAATTATATAGGGCGCTGATGTTGAGTAATCTGATTGCTGTACATATAAAGAATCATATAGGAGTGCTCTCCGCCTTCTGCGGTGCAGTCAGCGCAGGATGCGCCAGCGGAGCTGCTATAACATATCTTCATGGCGGAACTTATGAGCAGATATGTTCAACGATCATAAATACATTGGGAAATCTCAGCGGAGTTGTTTGTGACGGTGCAAAGTCCAGCTGTGCCGCAAAAATAGCATCTTCAGTCGATGCCGCTATATTGGCTCACGATATGACTATGGCGGGCAGATGTTTTTCATATGGAGAAGGTTTAGTCATAGACGATATAGAAAAAACCATTGCCAATATAGGCATTGTAGGAAAAGAAGGAATGCGCGAAACAGATGTAAAGATATTGAATCTTATGCTTGAGGATGAAAACAGAAAGAATTGACTTGATATAGATCAGCGGTATATTATTATTTGGGACAGATAAGATAAAATAATACGTGTTTATAAAGGAAGGTGTCAAATGATGAACACAAAGGCTGTTTGCCAGCGATTGTCCGTAACTCCTAAAATGTTGAGAATATATGAGGAGCAGGGACTTATTCATCCCGAAAGACTTGATAATAATTATAGAAATTATTCCATGGAAAATCTAATACAGATCGAGACTATTTCTGTTCTGCGGCATTTGGGATTTTCTATTTCTGAAATAAAGTCTATTCTGACATTTGACAAAACTAAAAATGAATATTTGGATATGTTATATCTTCAGTATAAAGCTCTCGATGCTCAGATAAGAGAACTGCAAAATAAAAAAAATGAGCTTAAAGGCAATATAAATAAGCTGATGGACAGTTGTGAAGATGAAAATTTCAATGATATTCTAATCAGGGAAAGAAATAGGAGCTATAAGAAACTGTTAAATTACGATGATATAATAAATGCTTGGAATTTTGACGAAATGGCCTCTGATTTTATAAACAGGTATATGAAGGAAGATATTCCTTATCAGAAAACCATCAGACGTTTGCAGGAAATGATCAGATCGATGGGGAAAAACACCTTTACAGATGTGGGCTGCGGAACGTGTAATCTGTGGCAGGAGATAGGAGATGAAAAAGATATATTGGCTATCGATTCAAGTCTTCCAATGCTGCTTGAAAGTAAGAAAAAATTTCCATGGATAAAAGTGTCTATGGATGATATTCTTTCCTTAGATATAAATTCTTATCGGAAAAGTGATGTAGTGGTATCTGCTTTTATGCTTCATCATATAGATTACTGTGATCAGTATAAGGCGGCAGATAATATTCTGAAACTTTGCAGAGAAGGCGGAATTGTTCTGATAGCCGACAGATGTTACAGAGATCCTGCGATGAAAGGCAGTGATAAGACAGAGTTTTTCATAATAGCAGAAGAAATGAAACAGTATTTGCAACTGAAAAACACTGAAGTGAAAATCGAGTATACTGATGAGAATATGGTGATTTTTATTGTAAAGAGACTGGTATGATGAACGACAAAGGGGTATAAGATGGATGAAGTACAGCACTTTTTTAAAGGATAATTACGATATCGTCCTTGATATAATTGATAAAATGAGGACCGGTATATGGATAACGGATGGAACAGGGGAAGTCATAATAGTAAATAGTGAATCTGTAAAGACAGGAGGCCTTACAAGAGAGGAAGTAATAGGCAGAAATATGTCTGAACTGCTGGATATGGGGTATATAACAGAGTCTGCCGTTATGAAGACTATAGGAAGTCACAGAGAGGAATGTATTGTAGAGGAGCTTGGAGCCGGAGGTCATTGTATGACTACAAGTGTCCCTCTGTTTTGGAAGGGTAGTATCGATCTTATAATCTGTGTGGAGCGCAATATAAGCGAGGTTGAAAGACTGAAAACTCTTCTCGGTCAGCAGGTTGAAAAGAAAAACAAGCTGCAGAAGGAATTGCTGAGATTTAAGAACCAAAAGGATGACTTGTCAGGACAGTTTATAACAAAAAATATAAATATGCTTCATATCAGGGAACTTGCTGAGAACATAGGAAAGATAGATGTGACGGTTATGATAATGGGGGAGTCGGGAACCGGAAAGGAAGTTATAGCGGATTTGATTCATAAGAACAGCAGCAGAGCTGAAGCTCCTTTTGTGAAGGTCAACTGTGCGGCTATACCGGAAACTCTCATAGAATCTGAGTTTTTTGGATATGAAGGAGGGGCTTTTACAGGAGCGGGAAAAGGCGGAAAGATGGGCTTATTTGAGCTTGCTGACGGAGGTACTCTTTTTCTTGATGAGGTAGGGGAATTATCTGTACAGATGCAGTCAAAGCTGCTTCGTGTGATTCAGGACAAAGAAGTGAGAAGAGTGGGCGGTGAAAAATCTGTACATATAGATATAAGGATAATAGCGGCCACTAACAGAGATCTGAAAAGAGAAGTGGAAGAGGGGCGTTTTAGGAACGATCTGTATTACAGATTATTTGTTGTACCTGTTAATATACCTTCACTAAGAGAGAGAAAAGAAGATATCGAGCTTCTGGCAAGACACTTTCTTGACATATTTAACAGTGAATATAATTTACGCAAAACAATAAGTGATGATGCTGTGAAGGTGATGGAATCATATAATTGGCCCGGTAATGTAAGAGAGCTTAGAAACGTGGTGGAGCGTTTGTCTGTAAGTACGGCGAGAAGTGAGATATCGGCAATTCAGGTTGAATTTTGTCTGAATAATAAAGCACCTGCTGTTTCGGATTATATTGGAACGGAAAGTGATCTGTATCTTGAAGATATAGTGGGCAGATATGAGAAACAGGTAATATCCAAGATATTGGAAGAGTGTGGAACAATAACCGCTACGGCTCGGATGCTTCATGTAGATAAGTCGACTATTTCCAGGAAAATAAAGAAGTATGGATTATAAATCGTAAGTTTGTTGCGAGATGACAAAATTCATTGCATATGTGCAATGAACCTGGCTTAAAAAAGCTCGATACATGATGCTGCAATCTTTATAAAATAGCAATATATAATTTAACAATAGGAACATCCAAAAAATCTGTTGCTTTACTGCAATAGATTTTTTTTAACGTTGGTATTTCAACGTTTTTTTTTTGGCATAATAATTGCTCAATATATAAAATAAGAATATTTTGAAAAATATAAATAATTTTATTAAGGAGGTAATGATGACAAGGATAGAAGTTGAAAATAAGTATTTGATAAGTGAAACAAAAATAAGAGGTATTGCATTTTGTTCGGGAGCTTGATAAATGTGGAGGGAAAAATGAAGAGAATATTAAGCGGAGTCAGGATAATAGATTTTACACAGGGACATACGGGAAGTTACGGTACGATGCTTCTTGCTGATTTCGGAGCAGAAGTCATAAAAGTAGAAGATCATAATATCGGCGGAGATGTACTTAGAAAAAGTTTTCCCAAAACAGAGAACGGGAGCGCTTACCATGCCTATATGAACAGAGGGAAGAAAAGTATATGCATAGACAGGAAGAATGAAAGGGGACAGCGGCTTATTAGGAAGCTTATAAAGAATGCTGATGTAGTGTGCGAGTCTTTTCCTGCAGGAGAGCTGGAACAGTGCGGATTGGGATATGAGATGGCTTTTAAAATAAATCCCGGAATAATATATGCTTCACATACAGGCTTTGGAAAAACGGGGCCTATGAGCAATACCGCAGGAAACGATATTACTGCAGAGGCTTTATGCGGTCTTATGGAGATAACCGGCTTTGAGGAAAGAGAACCTACTGCTCATGGGTCGAGAATGGCAGATCAGTTTGGAGGTGTGTTTCTGGCGTTTTCAATAGTTTCTGCATTAATGGCAAGAGATATTACCGGAGAGGGGCAGCAGATAGATATAGCATCTGCAGACTGTATGTTTTCCGCGCTTGAAGATATCCTGATTGCTGAGATGATGACCGGAAGACGTTTTAGGAGGGAGGGAAATCGGTCAAGAGCAATTGCTCCTTACGATACTTTTCAGGTGAAAGACGGCATAGTATCAACTGCCGTGTCGACTAACTCTCAATGGGAAAAGTTCTGCATAGCTATGGATATGAGTGAGCTTCTGGATGACCCCAGATATAGCAGCAATGAATCCCGGGGAGAATATTATTTAAGGGGCCTGAGAGATGTGATAGCTGAAAAGTTCAAAAAAATGACAAAGAATGAAGTGGAAAACCTTCTCAGACCTTTAAACGTACCGAGCGGACCCGGATATACTGTAGAGGAGGCTTTCAGAAACCAACAGCTTAAAGTAAGAAATATGATAGTGGAAGTTGAAGACAGGCAGCTGGGGAGAATAAAGATGCCGGGAATACCTATTAAAATGCAGGGAATAAATGATCAGCCTGTAGGATCAGCGCCGATTCTCGGAGAGGATACTGAAAAACTTCTTACAGACGCAGGTGTGAGCAAGGAAAATATCATGAACTTGGAAGAATGTGGAGTAATAATGTGTAAAGGAGGAAGATCGATATGAGACCGCTGGAAGGAATAACCGTAATAGACTTTTCGCAGGCATACAGCGGACCATACTGCGCTATGAATCTGGCGGATTACGGAGCAAGGGTAATCAAGGTGGAACGTGTGGACGGAGGGGATCAGTCCAGATCATGGCATCCATATGCGTCTAATGGCAATAGCGGATACTTTGCTGTCTATAATCGCAATAAAGAAGGAATAGCCGTAGACCTAAATAAGCCTGAAGGAAAAGAAATAATAAAGAGGCTTTACAGAAAAACAGATGTGGTTTTGGAAAATTTCAAATACGGAACCCTCGATAAGCTGGGAGTGGGTTATGAGGAAATGAAAAAAGCCAACCCGGAGATAATATTTGCTTCAATAACAGGATTTGGTCAGACCGGTCCCCTTCGTACCAATACAGCCTATGACAATGTCATAGAGTGCATGTGCGGATTCATGGAGATGACAGGATTTCCCGATGATATGCCGCTTCGTTCAGGAGCTTCGGTAGGTGATAGTTATACCGGACTAATGATGGCTTTTGCCATCGTACTGGCCTGTTATGACAAACGGCGTACAGGAAGAGGCAAACGGATTGATGTGTCAATGCTGGATACTATGTTTGCCGCTATTGAGGATGCAATACTGGCATATTCCCTTACAGGGAAGCAGATAAGCAGAACAGGCAATGCCAAACCGAGAGAAATAGTACCTTATGATACATATTTCTGCGCTGACGGCTTTATCGCGACAGGAATAAATGACGAGACTATGTGGCCGGATTTCTGTGCAGCAATTGGGAGGCCAGATCTGAAAGAGGATCCGAGATATTCTACAAATGATCTCCGGTGTGAAAATTTTGAAAGTTTCACTGAGCTTATGAAAGAAATATTTGCAGAGAAAACTGAGGAAGAAATATTCAGAGATTTTGCAGAATTCAATATACCTGTATCTGCTTCTTTTGATCCTCTTGATGCTATAGAACATCCTCAGATCAAAGCTCGGGATATGTCCATTGAATTTGAAGATGCCAATGTAGGTCATCTCAGGACATTTGGGTTTCCGGTTAAATTCAGCAAGACTCCGGGCTGCATAATGAAATCATCTCCCAGGCTGGGAGAAAATACTCGGGACATCCTTATGGAGGTGGGGTTTTCCAGTGAAGAAATAGATAGGTTGGCTGCCGATAAAGTGATCAGTATATCAGAAGGAGGAGTATTATGAGCAGTGGATTTGAATGGTTGTGTCTGATTCCGCCATTATTCATTATAGTATGGGCGGTTGTGACAAAAAAAACGTTTTCGGCTCTTATTATTGGAGCAGCTCTGTCGTATGTGCTGATGTACAAAGACGACTTTTTTAAACCGTTTGTTGACTCTCTTTATTCTGTTCTCATGGATGCAGATACCATATGGGTGATACTGCTTACTATATTCATCGGGATATTTATAGAACTGGTGACTCATTCGGGAGGTGTTGATGCTCTGACGCAGTATATATTGAAAGTAGCAACTAATCAGAGAAGGACTCTTTTGAGTACATTTATATTGGGATTGAGTTTTTTTATAGGAGATGTTTCAAATATAGGGACAGTAGGGGCTGCAATGAAGAAAACTTCGGACAAAAATAGAATACCGAGGGAGGCTTTGGCATATATACTTGATTCCACGGCAGCACCTGTATGTATCATGGTTCCGGTAAGTTCGTGGGGAGTGTTTTTCGCAGGTATATTCATGGCGGAGAAATCACTTGATCTTACCGGGACAGCTATGTCAAATTATTTACATGTAATACCGTTTATGTTCTATTCCATGGCAGCTATACTGGTGGTATTCCTGTTCTCTGCAGGATGGCTGCCTAAGCTAGGCATGATGAAAACAGCGTACAAAAGAGTGGAATCCGGAGGAAATGTATACAGTGAAAGAAGCTCGTATTTAAATGAAGGGAAAAGAGAAAGCGACATGGAAAAGCCGGCAGCTTGGAAAATTCTTCTTTTTGTGATACCTCTTGTGATCCTGGTTGTGTGGGCAATAAAAGGCATGTTCATGGAGGGCGCAATGATAGCTATAGGCATCTGCGGCGTGCTCTATATACCTCTCAGGGTTATGGGTTTTGCCGATTATTGCAGAAACTGTATGAATGGTTTTAAAAACATGATATCACCGGTAATAATTATAGTGGGAGCTTTTATGGTAAGGGATGCTCTCATAGCTATGGAGCTTCCTGAATATATCAGCGGAGCTGTTGAATCGGTGCTGAGTCCCGCCATATTTCCGGCTTTGACTTTTGTTGCTGTAGCGATGCTGTCTTTTACTACGGGAAGCAACTGGGGAGTGCCGGCTGTCATGGTACCGATAATAGTACCTATTGCCATCAGCATAGGGTGCAATCCGTTTATCATTTTGGGAGCCATTGCCTGCGGAGGATGTTTCGGAAGCCATGCGTGCTTTTATTCTGATGCCACGGTATTCACTTCGGCCGTATGTAAGATAGAGAATATGGATCATGCGTTGAGCCAGCTTCCGTATTGTATTTTATCAGCAGTGATAACAGTTATTGCATATCTTGCAGCAGGGATAATGATGATGTGATAATAGTGATGATGACAAATAGGGAATCAAAGTGAAAAAACAGCCTCAAAGATTTTAAATTTTGGGGCTGTTTTTTTGTGTTTTTTTATAAATCCAACAAATTGACAATTTATTATTGAAGTGATAGCATAAATATATAAAGATTAAACAAAAAAACAAGGAAGTGAAAAAATTGAACTTTTCTAAAAATTTGCAGATGGATGTATCAGAATTAAAAAGTTTGATAAAAGATTCCGATTCATTGAGCAGGCAGATTTATTATATTGCGGCGCTGACCGCAAAAGGTGTTTTGACGCTGTTATTTTGCAGCGTTTTTGTTATTGTATACTCTGTTTTGTTTGGTTTTGACAACAGCAGTGTGGGAGTTACTGTTTTGCTGTGTGTATTGACCTTTCAATCAACGGATTTTGGAGTTTCCCTTAAAGACTCCTTTAAGATATTTACTATATATTTTCTTATTATAATGTTTTTGCCTATGGCGGCGAATATGGTCAATCCATTTTTTGGATTATTGATAAACATTGTAGGTATATTTATAATATACGTACTTTGCTGCTCAAAAGTTGAATATTTTAACCATTCTATAATGGTTTTGGGATATTTGCTGATATATGGATATAATGTTACGGGAAAGCTTTATTATTCAAGAGTGGTAGCCATAGCAGTCGGTTTTCTGCTTACGTGTCTTGTTTTTTTTCATAAGCATTATAAGATGAAAGAGACGAGGAAGATTTCGGATATTATTAAGGAGTTTGGGTTTAAAAACTTGAAGTCTCAATGGCAGGTGAAGGCTACATTGGCTGTAACTTTGTCAATTTTCATAGGAGAAATATTAGGTCTTCCTAAAGCAATGTGGGCAGGTATAGCTGCAATGTCAGTACTTGTTCCGTTTGAACATGAAGTAAAAAACAGATTTGTTCACAGAATACAGGGAACTGTGCTTGGGATAATTATATTTTTTATAATATGTCTGTTTTTGCCGGAAAATGTGTATGGCTTTATAGGAATAGCAGGAGGTTTTTGTTTGAGTTTCTGCAGTAAATATATTTCAAAAGTTCCTTTTAATACATGCGGCGGGCTTTGTGTAGCTGTCGGAACATATGGACTTAAGTTAACGATGATTGCCCGGCTGGTTCAAAACGTGTTCGGAGTTTTATGCGCAGTGATAATCACTTATATTATCAGTTTATACAATAAGAAGAGGAACACTTTATAATTAATTTGTCTATAATAGCCCGTCAAAAAATTCTGAGATATCAGCGTTAAAAATATTGCATAGGGCTATAAGCTCGCTTACTTTTACATTCATTCTGTTAGTTTCTATTTTTGCATAGGTACTTTTTGACATTTCTATTCCTGTGAGCTGAAGTTTTGCTACGACCTGATCCTGTGTCAGTTTCGATCTTTTTCTCAAACGCTGAATATTATGGCCTATGTCCATGTCAGGTCTGATTTTTTGCATATCCTTAATCTCCTTGGTTTTTAATGATAGTGAAGACAATGCTTGATTATCTTCAACATTGCGATTATAATGTTTCGTAATAACGAAATGTTTCGCTATCACGAATTATTATTGACATAAATAAACGAAACCTCTTTCATTTGCGCATGTGAAAAAATCTGTTTCATATAATTTAAGAAGCAGATTTTAGTCTGTGAAACAGATACTTATGATAAGTCTATGATGTCAAGGGAGGCGTTTAGATGAGCGGAATCGGTGAAAAAAAGCTTTTGCTGGACAATTATGAAAAATTTCTCAATATAATAGACGCCCTTAAAGTGGGAGTTTTTATAACAGACGGACAGGGTAATGTACTGATGGTGAATAAAGAATCGGAACGTACCGGCGGAGGAATGGCTTTGGAAGATATTCTTGGCAAAAACATGAGATATCTCCAAGAGGTGGGATATGTCGACGAATCTTCTGTACTTAAAGCCATAGAAAATAGGGATGAATGCAGAATGATCCAGAAACTGGCTGATGGAGGAAGTCTTTATGTCACTGCAGTTCCTTATTTTAAAGATGATAAAATAGAACTTGTTATATGCACCGAAAGGGATGTTACCGAGACTAAGATTCTTGAAAAGCTGCTGGAAGAGACGAAAGAACTTTCGGAAAGACAGGCAAAGGAACTTGAATATCTCAGGGCAAGCAGTAAGTCAAGAAAACCTAAAGTGATAGCAAAAAGTGAAAAAATGAAAAAAATACTTCAGACAGCAAGACGTATATCTCAGCTGGATACTACAGTACTTATATCAGGAGAATCAGGAGTAGGCAAAGAAGTGATCGCAGATTATATATTTAATATGGGCAGCAGAAATGATAAACCTTTTGTAAAGATAAACTGTGCAGCAATCCCTGATAATTTGCTTGAATCAGAACTGTTCGGATATGAAAAGGGGGCTTTTACCGGAGCAGATAATAAAGGAAAACCGGGACTTTTTGAAATTGCGAATGGAGGTACATTATTTCTTGATGAAGTAACAGAAATTCCGCTCAGGCTTCAGGCAAAGTTTCTGAGAGTATTGCAGGAAAGAGAGTTCATGAGGATAGGGGGAAAAATGCCTATACAAGTAAATGTACGTATAGTAGCGGCAACCAACAGAGATTTAAAAGAAGCTATAGAATGCGGCGCCTTCCGGGAAGATCTTTATTACAGATTGAATGTGGTGCCTCTTGAAATTCCTCCTCTCAGAGAGAGAAAGGAAGATATTAAAGCTCTGGCAGAGTATTTTGTTGAAAATTTTTCAGAAGAATATAATATAAAAAAGAATATATCCACAGGTGCATTATCTGAACTTATGTGCGCCCCGTGGCATGGGAATATAAGGGAATTGAGAAATATGATTGAGAGGGCCATGGTTGTATATGACGGAGAACATATAACTGCAAGGCAGGTAAAGAATCTTTTGAAATCTGCCGGAAGAGATAAAAACAGATTATCGGCCAGCGAAAATATTACATTAAACCAGCTTATGGAGGAATATGAAAGAGAGGTATTGGTAAGTTATCTCGAACAGTATCATACTGCTGCAGAAGTAGCCAGAAAGCTGCATGTAGATAAATCTACCATAGGTCGAAAATTAAAAAAATACGATATAATATTTAAGTAATCATAATAAAAATTGCAAGAGCAAATAAAAAGTTGCATATAAACAACTGTTAAGGTTGGCTATATGCAACTTTTTATTTGCTTAGAAAAAACCTTAAAAAAATGCAAGTTTTAAGGAAATTGTACATATATAAAGAATCAGAGTGTCGGGAAAAGGAGGAAGAGTTGCAAAAAGGACACTTCAGTAGACAAGAGATATTCTAAGAAGATTTGGAAAACATTGAAAAATCAATGATTTCAGAAAAATATTGAAATTGGCATGATTAATGCAATAAATATAGGCGTGCACAAGAAAACAACTGAATGTTCTTAAGAATTGTCGCTGTAACAATGATTACCGCTGGTGATCAAATATAAGAAACACCGCGAGGGTGTAACTCAGATGATCGTCTGTGACGATCAAATATAAGAAAGGAGAGGGAGATGTATGGATAATTTCGGTATATTGACGTTGATTCCTCCTATCGTGATCATAGTTTTTGCTTTAGTCACCAAAAGAACTTTTGAGGCGCTTTTGTTAGGTGCAGTTATCGGCTTTCTGATGACAGATAAAGGGAATGTGCTTGGAGCCACATTAGATGGATTTTCTGTCACAGCTGCTGACAATATGTGGATGATCATGGTATTTGGTTTGCTGGGGGGTTTCACATTCCTGCTTCAGCGATCAAGGGGCGCGTTAGGGTTCGGTAAGTTGCTTCGGAAATTTGCCAAATCAGAAAAAAAGACGCTGATAATCGGATGGATATTGGGAATTATTGTATTCATGGATGATTATCTTAATATTTTGACTATATCCACATCCCTTAGAGAAACCTGTGATAAATACAAATCACCGAGAGAAATGCTGGCATATGTCATAGATTCAACAGGGGCTCCTGTATGTGTACTGATTCCATTATCCACATGGGCTGTGTTTTATGCAGGTGTAGTAGGTGAAGAAGCGGGTATGGCATCATTTGGAAGCGGCATGGACATATATGTGCAGTCATTGCCGTTCATATTTTACGGATGGACCGCTGTAATCGTCGTACCGCTTGTCATATTAGGCGTAATACCAAAGATGTTTGGCATGAAGAAAGCCTATGAGAGAGTAGCCTCAACAGGAAGAGTGTATTCCGAAAAAAGTGAAAAATACAATAAAGGTATAACAGAGTTTGATAAGCTCATGGAATCTGAAGGAATGGATACTGACGGTAAAGGTGGAAACATTTGGTTCTTCGTTGTTCCGCTGGCTGTGGTAATAGCAGTGTCTATTTGTACAGGAGATATTCTCATAGGGCTGGCAGGAGCTATCATAGTTATGCTGATAATGTATCTGCCTACAAAGGCTTTGTCTTTTGAAGGCTTTTGTGAAGGGTTTGCGTCGGGGTTTGCTTCTATGGTTCCGATGATGTTCATAACTATAGGAGCCCTTACTGTACAGCTTTCTATGGATGGAATAGGGCTGCCGGAGTTCGTTATTAACGCAGTACTTCCGTATATGAATGCAGATCTGTTTCCGGCTATTACGTTCTTGGTGGTTGCAGCGCTGTCATTTATTACAGGAAGCAATTGGGGAATACCTGCTCTGACTATTCCTATATTAATACCGCTTGCGTTGGCAGGGGGAGCTAATCCTTTGGTGGTATTCGGTGCGATAGTATCAGGAGGAACGTTTGGAAGTCATGCGTGCTTTTATTCAGATGCCACTGTACTCACATCTCAGGCATGCGGTATGGATAATTTGGAACATGCATTTACACAGTTCCCATATGCAGTGATATCTGCAGCGCTGGCTCTTATAGGATTCCTGATCTGTGGATTTGCTCTTTAAAGAGTAAAAAAATAAGTAAATTAAAGTTAAAGATAAAAGGAGGATTAAAATGGCAAGAATTGAAGCGGAGAGAAGAGATTTACTGAGTGAAGTGAGAAAAGGAAGTGACGTTACTGAACTGAAATTCAGGCTTTCTATTCATGGTGAGGATATGCATTATCCGGGAGAGATGATTTCGGGATGCAAACTTATGGAAAAATGCATAGACTGCTGTACAGAGCTGAGCAATATCAGAGATGGCGGTGATGGAGGACTTTTTGTCCATACAGAAGGCAATATACTGAGACCTGTACATATGCTGGATGCAGTGGAAATTATCTGCTGGCTTATCAAACAAGGGAATACATCAAGAGTCTACGGCTATGAAATGTATAAGACATCGGAATATAATCAGCAAACTGATCGTTCGGAAGTGTTTGACGATCCTATACTTACAGTTAAAGGTGATGTGACATTTGTAATAACAGCTCCTGATAAATAGATGTAACCAGTGAAGATGCGGAGGGGAAAAATGTCCAGAATATTAGATGGAGTGAGGATCATAGATTTTACTCAGGGTCATACGGGGAGCTATGGAACGATGTTGCTTGCTGATTTTGGCGCAGAAGTGATAAAAATCGAAGATCACAAGACAGGGGGAGATGTTCTCAGAAGCAGCTTCCCTAAAAATGAAAAAGGCAGTGCATACCATGCTTATATGAACCGGGGAAAAAGGAGCATCTGTGTAGACAGACATTCTCCTGAGGGCCGGGAAATTATAAAAAAGCTGATAGTCGGAGCTGATGTGGTATGTGAGTCGTTTGCAGCAGGAGAGCTAAAAGCGTGCCATCTGGATTACGATACTATGGTCAAGATCAATCCGAAAATAATATATGCTTCTCATACAGGATTCGGAAAAACTGGACCTATGAGTGTAACAGAAGGAAATGATCTCACTGCAGAAGCTTTATGCGGACTTATGCAGATAACCGGATTTCCGGACCATAAACCTACAGCTCATGGTTCGAGAATGGCGGATCAGTTTGGCGGTGTATTTTTGGCCTTTGCCGTAATAGGGGCGTTGATGGCAAGAGATGAAAGCGGAAAAGGGCAGCAAATAGATATAGCTTCTTCAGATTGTATGTTTACAGCTCTGGAGGACAGTGTGGTAGAGGCTGCTATGTCAGGAAAACGCTTTGAAAGAGAAGGCAATCGTTCAAGAAGTATAGCTCCGTATGATACTTTTGAGGTAAAAGACGGGATCATATCTACTGCTGTATCTACCAATGCTCAGTGGAAAAAGTTCTGTGAGGCCATGGATATGGAAGAACTTCTTGATGATCCAAGATATTCCACTAACGAATCACGGGGAGAAAACTATGATAGTAGTCTCAGAAAAATAATAGCAGATAAATTCAAAGATATGACCAAATGGGAGGTGGAAGCCTTACTTAGGCCATATAACATTCCCAGCGGCCCGGGCTACACTGTACCGGAAGCATTTGACAATGAGCAACTCAATTCGCGAAACATGGTTATAGAAGTGAAAGATAAAGCTATCGGAGCTATAAGAATGCCGGGTTATCCCATAAAGATATCGGGAATAGATGACGTGCCTTCAGGATCAGCACCTCTTTTGGGGGAGGATACGTTACAGCTTCTTGAAGAACTGGGAATGGACGGCGGACAGATACGCGATATGGAGAAAGCCGGCATCGTAATGTGTGAAGGAGGTAACGAGAGATGAGACCGTTTGAAGGAATAACAATACTGGATTTCACACAGGCATACAGTGGACCATATTGCGCTATGAATCTGGCAGATTACGGAGCGCGAGTCATTAAAGTAGAACGAGTAGACGGAGGAGACCAGTCAAGATTCTGGAATCCTTACGCTGCCAATGGAAACAGTGGATATTTCGCTGTATATAACAGAAATAAAGAAGGCATTGCGGTTGATATGAGTGAGCCCGAGGGAAAAGAAATTATAAGAAAACTCTACGGGCAGGTAGACGTAGTGCTGGAAAATTTCAAATTCGGCACCCTGGATAAACTTGGGCTGGGATACGAAGAAATGAAAAAAGTGAATCCGCAGATTATATTTGCTTCTATAACAGGCTTTGGCCAGACCGGTCCTTTGAAGACAAATACTGCATATGACAATGTTATAGAATGTATGTGTGGATTTATGGAAATGACCGGATTTCCACATCTTCCTCCTCTCAGATCAGGAGCGTCAGTAGCTGATAGTTACACGGGCCTGACTATGGCTCTTGCCATAGCACTGGCTTGCTACGATAAGAAGCGTACCGGAAAGGGTAGGCGCATAGATGTGGCTATGCTGGATACCATGTTTGCTACCATAGAGGACGCAGTACTTACATATGCGCTGACAGGAAAACAAATAAGCAGGACAGGTAACGCTAAACCGAGAGAAATCGTACCGTATGATACATATGATTGCGCAGATGATTTTATAGCAGTTGGAATAAACGATGAATCTATGTGGCCTGATTTTTGCGATGCTATCCAGATGCCGGAATTGAAAAGTGATCCTCGCTATGCTACGAATGACTTAAGATGTGAGAATTTTGAAAGTTTTACAAGGCTAATGCAGGATGTTTTTAAAGATAAAACATCATCATGGCTTATGGAAAGATTTTCAGAATACAGAATACCGGCAACCACTATAGTTGATCCGGTAGATGCAATGAAGCATCCTCAGATATTGGCAAGGGATATGATCATAGATATAGATGATCCTAACGTAGGGCATTTTAGAGCTTTCGGAATACCTGTAAAATTCAGTGGAACCCCGGGTTATGTAAAGAAGCCGTCACCTCTTTTAGGGGAGAACAGCTGTGATGTTTTAAAGGAAGCAGGATATACTCAGGAGGAAATTGATGGGCTGATAGCCGGTGGGATAATAGGAACAGCAGATGCTGTATAACATAAAGGATCAGGATGATAAAAATTCAGAAACAGCAGTTTCCGTTGAGGAGACTGCTGTTTTTGTGTATAAACATTGATATTGTAGTGATTCGGAATAGGTGTTATAATAATAAACGATGTGCCGATGAAAAATTTGTTTTATTATGTAGGAAATATTAATAAAGTTGGCTTTTGAATCGGAATAGGCAGGGTTGGCTTTGTTTTTTAGTCGAAGTTTTTGTTTTAGACTGGGTGGTGAAAAGTTGAAAGAAAAGAGCTCAGCATTCTTACTGATGTGTCTACTGGTGTGTTTGTGGGGGCTTGATTATGTCGTTGCCAAAGAAGCTCTGACGGTGCTGGAGCCTATGAATCTTCTGTTTTTAAAATACTGTATAGGAGCGTTGCTGGTACTGGCCATAAAGCTTAAACAGGACAGAAAGACGATAGTTCGCGTCAAGGACATACCATTTTTTATAATTTGTTCACTGACGGGAGAGATACTTTATTATTTTTGTGAATATACGGCGATGGATTATCTGCCTGTATCACTTATCACGATAATATTATCATTTGTTCCGGCGGTGTCAATGATAGTAGAGAGAATTGTTTTTAAAAGAAAATTCACAGTAAAGATGCTGCTTGGAATAATCATATGTATTGCAGGGGTTGCCATAATAATAGGCGCTGATTTCAGAACTTTGTTTCAGGGAAGGATGATAGGGTATCTTCTTGCCTTTGGAGCTGTAATTTCATGGAATATTTATAATTTTATAACGTCATCGTTATCAAAAAATTATTCCAGCCCCAGCATGGCCTTTAATCAGCTTTTATGTACTATTCTGATTATAGGTCCGTATGCCATACATACGATGCCGCCCATTGATTCATTTTCAAAAGGCGTAATAGGCGGAATAATATATCTCGGTTTAGTAAACGCAGGTCTTGGATTTACTATTGTTGTAAGAGGGCTGAAGGTACTTGGGCCAACTATATCGGCTATGTTTTCAAATTTTCTTCCTGTTACAGCGACTTTTTTCGGCTGGTTGTTCTTGGGGGAATCCATCGGGATAATGCAGTTTATAGGCGGGATTATAGTTGTAGCGTCATCTTGTATAGTTATCAAAGAGAAAGGTAAGATGGAGGAACAGTTAGATGATAGAGAAGCTGAACCTGACGATGTTGACTGATTTTTATGAAATAACCATGGCCAATGGCTATTTTTGCAGTGATATGGCTGATGACATAGCGTATTTCGATATGTTTTTCAGAAGAATACCCGATGAGGGCGGCTATGCTATAATGGCAGGGTTGGAGCAGCTTATTGAGTATTTAAAAGGATTGGAATTTACAGATGAAGATATAGAATTTCTGAAAGGAAAGAATATTTTTGATGAAAAATTTCTTAACTACCTCAGAGATTTTAAGTTTACATGTGACGTGTGGGCGGTACCTGAAGGAACGCCGATTTTTCCTGGAGAGCCTATAATAACTGTAAGGGGACCTGTGATGCAGGCTCAGTTTATAGAGACAATGATGCTTTTGATAATAAATCATCAGAGTCTCATAGCTACAAAGGCAAGCCGTATTGTAAGAGCAGCGTCGGGGAGACCTGTGATGGAGTTCGGAACAAGAAGAGCTCACGGAGCCTCGGCAGCAGTATATGGAGCTCGGGCGGCATATATCGGCGGCTGTGCAGGAACAGCATGTACCATATCTGACAGAGATCACGGAATACCGGCTATGGGAACTATGGCTCATAGCTGGGTACAGATGTATGATGATGAATATGAGGCATTTAAAAAGTATGCGGAGATATATCCCACGAATTGTACGCTGCTGGTAGATACTTATAATGTGCTTAAGTCAGGAGTTCCTGCCGCCATAAAAGTTTTTAAGGAAGTAAAGCCTGAGAAGATGGGAATAAGGATAGATAGCGGAGACATAACTTATCTTACAAAAAAAGCAAGGAAAATGTTAGATGAGGCAGGACTGAAAGAATGTTCAATAGTGGTTTCAAATTCTTTGGATGAATACCTTATAAGAGATATTATATCAGAGGGTGCATGTGTTGATTCATTTGGAGTAGGAGAGCGTCTTATTACAGCAGGTTCAGAGCCGGTTTTCGGCGGAGTGTATAAGCTGTCTGCTCTTGAGAAGAACGGGAAGATGATACCTAAGATAAAGAAAAGCGAAAATGTCGAAAAAATAACCAATCCGGGTTTTAAAAGCGTTTTCCGTATCTTTGACAAAGATAGCAGCAGAGCTTTGGCAGATATAATCGTTTTAGACGGAGAAACTATTCCCGAAGGCGAGGAGTATGAAATCTTCGACCCTGAAGCTGTATGGAAGAGAAAGAAAATAAAAAACTTCTATGTCAGGAATTTGAGAGAACAGATCTTTGAGGGAGGAAAATGTGTGTATAAATGTCCTTCTATTGACGAAATTCGAGATTACTGTACACAACAGCTGGATGCTATGTGGGATGAGATGAAGCGTTTTGAGAATCCACAGACTTATTATGTAGATCTTTCTTACAACCTATGGAAATTAAAACACGATATGATAGAAGATCTGTAAACAGAAAACATCTATAAACTTTGATTCAAGCGTAAATATGAATTGATCCGGGAGTCCGTCAGGCAGACGGCGCTCCCGGTTTTTTGATGATCTTAAAAAATATTCCCTGAATCAAATCTTTGCCAAATCCTAACTTTCGCTGTGTTATAATGTCCGTGCCGGAGGAAGATATGAAAAAAATAAAAGATCAAATAAAAGACTTTTTTATAATGATGATAGTTTTAGCATTATCATTCGGCTTGATTATTTGTATTCAGAGATTCTTTATAACAGAGGTGATCGCCCCGATCATTTTTGTATTAGCAGTATTTATTGTAGCATTGACTACTAAGGGATATATATGGGGGATCGTGACTGCTTGTCTGAGCGTAGTAGCTGTAAATTTCGCTTTTACATTTCCTTATTTCAAATTCAGTGTTTCTATCTCGGAGAATATTTTTTCCGGGATAGTTATGCTTTTTGTTGCAGCTATGACCAGCACCCTGACTACAAAAATAAAAAAACAGGAACGGCTGCGAAGAGAAGCAGAGAAAGAGAAGGTAAGAGCAGATTTGCTGAGGGCTGTATCTCATGATATACGTACACCGCTTACTACTATTTACGGATCAAGTTCCACTGTAATGGAGAACTACGATATGCTTTCAAAAGAGCAGCAGATGAAATTGCTGGCAGGAATAAAGGAAGAGGCAGAGTGGCTTATCCGTATGGTGGAAAATCTTTTGTCCGTTACACGTATAGATGGCGGTAATGTTTCAGTAATAAAAACTCCTACTGTTCTGGAAGAGCTTATAGATTCGGTGTTGATGAAATTTAAAAAACGATATCATGGACAGAATATAGATGTAAAGATGCCGGATAGTTTTATAAGTATTCCTATGGATGCCATACTTATAGAGCAGGTGTTGCTTAATTTTTTGGAGAATGCTGTGCTTCATGCAGAGGGAATGACAAAGGTATCTATGGAAGTGTTTATAGATGGAAACAATGCTCTGTTTGAGATCTCTGATAATGGCTGTGGGATACCCGAGGATAAAGTTGAGGCTATGTTTGCAGGTTACGGCGGATCCGGCGAGTTTGTAGCTGATGGAAGCAAACAGAGTTTAGGTATTGGACTTTCGGTATGTGCTGCGATAATAAAGGCCCATGATGGAGAGCTTAGAGTAAAAAGCAGTGAATATGGGACAGTCATAGGATTTTCTCTCAAAATGGAGGATACATAATGGGTAATAATAAGTATAAAATATTGATCGTAGAAGATGAAGTCAATATTCGCAGCTTTGTGGAAGCTATATTAGAGACAAACAGATATCAGGTAATAACTGCTGAGACATGTGAAGAGGGAATAATAATGTTTTCTTCTCATAATCCTGATCTTGTTATTCTTGATTTGGGCCTTCCCGATAAAGATGGCTTGGAATTTATAAAGGAAATACGGGCAGGATTTATAACTCCTATCATAGTATTGTCTGCGAGGATGGCCGAGCGCGATAAAGTTGTGGCTCTGGATATGGGAGCCAATGATTATATATCCAAGCCATTCGGTACTGAAGAACTTATGGCGAGAGTCAGGGCTACTCTCAGAAACAGTCGATATAATGTGGCTGCCGGAATATCTCCTGCAGGCAAGTTCAAGGCAAACGGCCTCAGTATAGATTACGATCGCAGGGAAATAACTGTAGACGGGAAAAAAGTCAGCCTTACACAGACAGAATATAATATTGTTGCATTTCTTTCGGAGCATTCCGGTAAAGTCATGACATATGCTTCTATCATACGTGCTATATGGGGTACGGAAGATCGTGGAAGTATAAAAAAATTACAGGTGAATATGGCTAATATCCGAAAGAAATTCGGCAGCAAACCGGGCAGCAATCATTATATTTTAAATGAACTGGGAGTAGGATACCGTATGATCGACGGTGAGTGAGCGTAAAGCGAAGCTAGTGATTTTAATTACAATATGGAAGGATAATATGTTTAAGTTAATAAAAAAACAGTCTACAGGCAGACTCATCGCTATGGGATTTGCTCTGACGATTTTACTGGGTTCAATTCTGCTTATGTTGCCGTGCAGCGTTAAAGAGGGGGTTACTCTTCATTATATAGATGCACTTTATACATCTACGAGCGCCGTTTGTGTAACAGGGCTTATAGCTGTTGATGCAGGAGATACATTCACATCTTTGGGACAATTTTTTCTTGGATTTCTCATTCAGGTGGGAGGACTGGGCGTCACTGCCGTGGGAGCTGGTGTTATAGTAGCTATAGGTAAGAAAGTGAATTTCAGAGGAAGAAATATTATCGGGGAGGCGATGAATATTAACTCCCGTAAAGGTATGGTCAAATTCGTAAAAAGTATATTTTTTACGACTCTGGTTTTTGAATTATTGGGAGCTGTATTCAGTTTCACTGTTTTTATTCAGGATTACCCTCCTCTCAAAGCTGTAGGAGTCAGTTTGTTTCATTCGGTAGCGGCTTTTAACAATTCCGGCTTTGATATCTTGGGAGGTATGAAAAACCTGATTCCGTATCAGCATAATGTAGTGCTTAATATTGTTACATGTGTGCTGATATTCTTCGGAGGTATAGGATTTCTTGTAATAAAAGAGATTTTATCCAAACGTCTGCACTGGAAAAAGTTTTCAATGCATACCAAAGTGGTGCTTTCTGTAAGCATAGTGTTGATTATAGCTGGAACATTGCTGATAAAACTTACAGAAGATGTAACATGGATGGGAAGTTTTTTTCATAGTGTTTCGTCCAGAACAGCAGGATTCTCCACATATCAGTTAGGTGAATTTTCTGATGCGGGGCTTCTGGTATTGACAGTATTGATGTTTATAGGAGCATCTCCGGGATCAACAGGAGGCGGCATAAAGACAAGTACGTTTTTCGTATTGCTTCAGGGGATCAAATCATCTGCTACCAATAAGATGGAAGAAGCGTTTCATTATGCTGTTCCGGCTAATGCTTTTCATAAGGCTGCAGTAATAACCCTGATAGCATTGGGAGTGATACTTTCCGGAACATATATAATGATTATAATGGAGCCTGATGTTTCAACGATGGATGCGTTGTTTGAGGTGACAAGCGCATTTGGTACTGTGGGCCTGTCTACAGGAATAACATCGGGGTTGAGCGTAGGAAGCAAACTTCTTTCAATCATTGTTATGTATATAGGAAGACTTGGCCCCTTGACAATTGCTTCATTATGGTATTTTATAAAAGGTGAGAGAACTCGTTATCCTGAAGGAAATATTTCCATTGGTTAATATAGGAGGAAAAAATGTTTGGCAGATACAGAAGTGAAAAAATTTCGTACGGAATAGTAGGTCTGGGGCGTTTCGGATATGCTTTGGCAAAAGAAATGGCCGGACTGGAAGCAGATTTGCTGATTCTGGATAAGAATGAAGAGAAGGTAAGGGAAATAAGAGAATATACGGAAAATGCGTTGGTTATAAAGAATCTTGATAAGGGTTCTCTTTTGGAAACAGGCATTCAGAATTGTGACGTGGCCATCGTCTGTATAGGTGAGCAGATGGATATATCTATATTGACTACGCTGAATCTTGTGAGTCTTGGCATACCGGAAGTTATTGCTAGAGCTACAAGTACAGAGCATGGGCAGATTCTGGAAAAGCTCGGTGCGAAAGTAGTTTATCCGGAGCATGATATGGCAGCCAGACTTGCACATAAATTAGAAGATGCTGATATGCCGGAGTTTGCGGAGCTGGATGAACATATAAATATATCAAAATTAACCATTTCATATGATATGGAAGATGAATCCATAGCTGAAGTGAATTTACGAGGAAAGTTCGGAGTTAATATAATCGCTATAGAGAATGAAGAAGAAGTATTTTATGATATAGATCCGGATTATGTATTCAAAGAAGATGATGTCATTTATGTGATAGGAGATAAGGAGAACCTCAACGAACTTACAGAATGGATAGATGATGATTGATTAAAAAATTCCGGGTATACATCAATACCCGGAGTTTTTTATTTATTTTTTGTTTGAGGCATTCAGTACATTCTTTATCTTATGCTGTACCATTCCTTTGATTGCATCTCTGGCAGGTCCGAGATATTTTCTCGGGTCAAAATCTTCGGGATGTTCTGCAAAATGTTTTCTTATTTCGGCAGTCATAGCAAGCCTGAGATCAGTATCTATATTTACTTTACAGATTCCGTATTTAGTAGCGGTTTTTATCATATCTTCGGGAACTCCCTGCGCTCCAGGGATATTTCCTCCGTATTCGTTGCATTTTGAAACAAATTCGGGAAGTACTGTAGATGCTCCATGAAGAACAAGAGGCGTATCAGGGATCAGCTTATGAATCTCTTTGAGTCTTTCAAAATCAAGATATGGTTCACCTTTAAATTTATATGCTCCATGGCTCGTTCCTATAGCTATCGCCAATGAGTCGACGCCTGTTTTTTCGACAAATTCAGCGGCCTCTTCGGGAACTGTAAAAGTAGCGTTTCTCGCTGATACTTTTACGTCGTCTTCGACTCCGGCCAGTTTGCCGAGCTCAGCTTCCACTGAAACTCCTTTGCTGTGAGCATACTCCACTACCTGTTTTGTAAGTTTGATGTTTTCCTCAAAAGGATGCTTTGATCCGTCTATCATTACAGAAGTAAACCCATCGTCTACACATTTCTTACAGATATCAAAATCAGCACCGTGATCCAGATGAAGCACGATGTCAAGTCCGGTATCTATGATAGCCGCTTCCACCAACTTCACAAGGTATGTGGGATTGGCGTATTTTCTCGCGCCTGCGGAAACCTGCAGAATAAGAGGAGCACTTTCTTCCTGGGCAGCTTCTACGATACCCTGAATGATTTCCATGTTGTTGACATTAAAAGCGCCTACGGCATAATCCTCTGTAAGTGCTTTTTTGAACATCTCTTTTGTAGTTACTAGAGCCATGATTACCTCCTTTAATCGGTTATAATATCTAAAATCTCTTCTTGTAAAGAGCTTACTGGTATTTGGAATGTTCCGACTTTCAGAGAAGAGGCTTTATCGGAACTTGTAATATATTCCTCAAAGTCTGCAGCTGCCGCAATAAGACCTGCTTCTTCAAGTTTTTGAGATACTGTAGCGGCAGTATCCGAGTCTTCTATGGTGACTGATATTGTTTCGGTTTCAGAAGTTGATTCAGTCGTTTTTTCCGTTTGTGTTGCGGCTGCTTCACGTGCCAGCTTTTCAGGATAATCCATAATAGCCCCTATTCTGGTATATATTATGAAAGCAGCTACAGCCAGTATTATCAATACAATGATTATATCGTTTTTATTATAAAAAAAGTCTTTAATCTTTCTCATATTAATACTCCTTTTGATGATATTCATCACATACATACTTACTTTAACATATTTCGTGTATTTTCTCAAATCCAAAAGGAGGCTTTTTCATGAAAATTTCTTCACAGATGAAAATTTCTTTACAAAAAATTGTATTTGCATAGGCACTTGTTGTATAATCATAGACATGGTGAAATTAATAATAAGTGAAAATGAGGCAGGTCAGAGACTTGACAGGTTTTTGAGGAAGTATTTGAGAAAAGCTTCTCTGGGCTCTATATATAAAATGATCAGAAAAGATGTGAAGCTTAACGGAAAACGTGTCCGTGAAGATACGATGCTTTGTTCGGGTGATGAACTCAGTCTTTATATGAAAGAAGAAAGAGTGAAGATACTTACAGCTCCCGATAAAAAAAAGACTGCCAGAAAACAGTTTAAAATTATATATGAAGACAATAATATATTGATAGTCGATAAACCTTGGGGACTTCTCACTCATGGTGACTCTCATGAGAAAAAAAATACCTTGGCCAATCAGGTATGCGGTTATCTTCAGGAATGCGGCGAATACGATCCGGCACATGAAAGAACGTTTACACCGTCTCCTGTAAACAGGCTTGACAGAAATACTACGGGGCTGGTGATATTCGGAAAGAATTCGGAAGCGCTGAGAAAGCTGACCGCGGTGATACGTCGCAGAGACGGTATTGAAAAATACTATATGACGATAGTGTGCGGATGTTTGAAGCAGCCTATAGTGCTGGAGGACAGACTTGTTAAGGATCAGGGCAGAAATATTTCACAGATTGCAAACGGGAATAGGGGAAAGGATGCTGTTACCTATGTTGCTCCTGTTGTATCATGTAAAGAATTTTCTCTTGCCGAGGTAAGAATATTGACAGGAAGGACCCATCAGATAAGAACCCATCTTTCACATGCAGGATTTCCTCTTGCAGGAGATGCTAAATATGGAGACAGAAATGTAAACGCAAAACTTAAAAAACACGGTATAACAACGCAGCTGCTGCATGCCTGTAAACTGAAGTTTGCAGATTCGGCAGACGTAATAAAGGAACTTCGGGGCAAAACTGTAGAAGCACCTATGCCTGCTGAATTTCTCAGGGTCAAAGAGCTTCTGATATCCGAAAAGTAACAGAAAGGGTTAATTATGAACAGATCGACAAATGAGCAGAAGTATGCGAGAAGGAGAAAGTCACCTTATATGGTGGCTGTAGCTTTAGCTATAGTTATGTTTATGGTGGTGGCTCCGGAGGTGAACGAAGGAGATGCTATGTCCCCTACGATAAATGACGGACAGCTTCTTGTGGTAAGCAAAACATCTTATTCAGCAAAACGGGGCATTCCTGACAGAGATAAACTGGTAATTCTTGAAAAAAACGCAAAAAATGCACAGAACGTCTCCAAAGATAATATAATAGCTCGTGTAGCGGGGCTTCCGGGAGAAACTGTTGAAATAAAAGACGGAAAAATATATATAGACGGAGATGAATATGTTACTGAAAACGGCATAAAAGGTTCTGACGGAGATCTTAAGGTAAAGTTAACGAAAGATGAAGTTTTCCTTCTCTGTGACAATAGAGATAAATACATAGACAGCAGAAATGAAAAACTGGGACCGGTGAACATGAAAGACATTAAAGGCAATGTTCTTTTCTGTATATGGCCATTTTCCAGATTCGGAGGCATTGATTAAATGAAGGAATTTATAAAGGATATAGCAATAGCTTTAGTAATAGTGATCGCCATAACGCTGATAATAAAGCCTACGATAGTCAAGGAAAGTTCTATGGAGCCTACTCTTTATGAAAATAACTATTTATTTGTTAATAAGCTTGCCTATCTTACAAAAGATCATCCCGATTATGGGGATATTATAATCTTCAAGTCTGATATAGATAAAGATGACGGAAGCGGCAAGAAGATATTGATAAAACGTGTCATTGCAGTTGAGAATGATGTTGTTACCGTTTCTGAAGGAAATGTGTACAGAAACGGTATAAAACTTGATGAAAGTTATACCCTTGAGGGATTTACGTCAGGCGATATAAAGGACTATGCCGTACCGGAGAATGAAGTCTTTGTTATGGGAGATAATAGAGGTGTGAGTCTGGACAGCAGATCAGGCGAAGTGGGGACTATAAGCGAAGATTCGATAATAGGAAAAGCATTTTTCAGGCTGTATCCGTTTAGTGAAATAGGATTATTGAAATAGTAATAAAAGTAGAGTACATATTTTCGGCGGGGAGGTTTTTTATGCTTAAAAAAATGTTACTTTACTTATTATCAGCCGGTATAGGTATATTGTCAGCTGTTGTTCTTTCTGGGGTATTTACTGTCACTACCGTGATGGGAAGCGGTATGGAGCCGACAATAGATGATGGAAGCAAGGTTCTCATAAATAAAATAGCATATGGGGCTGACAAAAACAAGAATCCTGAAGTGGGCGATGTAGTGGCTTTTGGAAGTGATGTATATGGAGAAGAAGGCGAAGGTGCAATTCTTGTAAGAAGAGTAGCCGGAAGTAGCGGAGATGTGGTGGAAATAAAAGATAATATTTTTTATTTGAATGGAAAGCCATATGAGAAATATATGGCGGAAGCCGTGCATATGGATCCTATTGACGAAATTAAACTTGGCGACAATGAAATCTTTGTGCTGAGTGATAACAGAAAATCTTCTATGGACAGCAGAAATGAAGCTATAGGAGTCATAGACAGCAGGGACTGTATAGGCAGGATCTGCTTTAAATAAAAAGACGGGAAGAGATGATTGCTTTCTCCGGTCGGATTTATGAAAGGAAGAGTATATCTGATGAAGGTTGTGGCCAATAATAAAAAGGCAAGACATGATTATTTTATAGAAGAAACATATGAAGCTGGGATAACTCTTACAGGAACTGAGATAAAATCTGTCAGACAGGGAAAAGTCAGTATAAAAGAGAGTTATGCCAAAATAGAAAATGAGGAGCTTATTCTTTATGGTATGAATATAAGTCCTTATGAGCATGGCAACAGATTTAATGCTGAGCCGCTCCGTTCGAGAAAACTTCTTCTGCACAAACGTGAAATAAGGAAACTAATAGGGTATACTACATTAAAAGGCTTGACTTTAGTGCCGCTTAAGATGTACATTAATGGTAGAGGTTTGGCAAAGGTTGAAATTGCAGTAGCCCGAGGAAAGAAGGAATATGATAAAAGACATGATATTGCTAAAAGGGACGCTGACAGAAGGATGCAGCAGGCCATGAGAAGGTAAGGAGGCTATATTATGCAAAGTTTCTTAAGTAAAATGGGAAAGACAGCAAGTTCTGCTGTAAGCAAAGCAGGAAATAAAGCCGGTGAACTGATTGAGATAACTAAACTGAAGAGCCGGATCAGTTCGGAAAAACAGGCGATAGTATCTGCAAAGCAGGAAATCGGTGAATATTGTTATGATCTCTTTAAATCTGAAAATATGAAAGACAAGAATATAAAAGAATATTGTGAGAAGATCAAAGCATGTGAAGATAATATAGAACAGCTGGAACAGGAGATACAGGCTGCTAGAGAAGAATATAAGGCAGAGTCTAAAGAAGAGGAAGATACTGCGGTTGAGTAACCATAACCGATAGTTTCATACATGGGGATGTTTTTGGTTTCGACGGGGGTGTGGAAGCCGGATAAGCGAGCCGTAGTCGCCAAGTCTACGTTAAAAGTGGCCGTTTAAATACAAACGCTAAAAAGAATAATAATTTCGCACCTATGGCTATGGCTGCGTAGTCAGTCATAAGCTGTGCGTGTCAGCTTCGGTTTACCTGTAGGCCGGATGTCTGGCATCGATTATACAGGAAAACCTTGCGAGAGTTCCCGGTATCGTAAGGGAATAACGGGATAGCTGATCGTAAAGCCTGCTTTTGGGCGATGCGAGAAGTGAAATAATAAAACAAAAGCTTCGCTCGGAGAAAATCCGGTGGAAATGCTTTCGGACACGGGTTCGACTCCCGTCATCTCCACCATACACATAAAACCCGCCTGTTAAGGCGGGTTTTATTATATCTTAAGATAAATTACAGTTTCAAAATGAGGCTTATAAGGAGTAAATATCAAAGATATGATAAAGAATCATTATAGAAGTTTATGTGGAGAAATGTATGATATTTTTGCATAAAGATGCACCGCCGGATGAATTGAAATTTTATCTTTCATATACGTAAAAAGGAATGTCTGTTTTGGAACCTTTGTGTGGCAGCGGCAGGTTTATGCTTCATTTTATGGAAAGAGGTATCGATATTTACTGATATGGATATATGCTGTTTATTTGATCAATATTATAACTTTAAATTCTGCATCTGTATATGAAATATCTATAGTTCCGCCGTAACGTGAAACAATGCTCTGTATAGAAGAAAGTCCGATTCCGTGGTGTTTGGAATTATTCTTATCTGTAAGAAAACGGCCTTTCTGCTGGTGAATGGGATTTACTTTAGTATTTATGATTTCATAGCTGAAATATCCGCTATCTGAGCACCTCGCTTTTAGGGAAATACGTCTTTTGGTTTTATCCGGAATTTTTCGTATTGCCTCGATAGCGTTGTCCAGCGTATTGGTAAAAATAGAGCAAAGGCTTATGTTGTCTATTATTACGCTGTCAATACTGATGTTGAAAAATATGTCGGTTTTGAGTTCTGAAAGCTGATTGTATTTTATGTTTAGTACGGCGTTTACGACTTTGTTTTTGCAGAATCTTCGGTTTGGAGCCTCAAGGCTTACGGATAAAGTTTCAAAATATTCCAGGGCTTCTTTGTTGTTTTTATTTTTAAGCAGCAGACCGATTATTGTCAAATGATTGTTCATATCGTGACGGAGTTCACGGATCTTTGTCTGATTTTTTTCTAAGATTTCATAATAATTTTTTTGGAGTTTGAGATTCTTTTTTTCCATATCAGCATAAATCCCGTCAGCAAGATTAGATGCGAGACGAATGCTGCAGGAACTTGTTATTATACATGCAATAACACATGGCCATACTTTATATGTTTCACTGGGTGTAAAATATACGCAGGTGAAAATACCTGCAAAAGGTGCGAGACATATGATGATCATAATGGTCCATGTTCTGTTGTCTAGAAGTTCTTTCATTTTTATCAGGGATTTTTTTGAATAATAATAAAAAACGTACCAGAAAAGAACGACAAACAAGTATGTATTCACGGAAAAGATAAGATTTTCTATAGTATCTGTCTCAGTATAGTGACGAAAGAAAAAGAAGCTTCCTATTGCATTGTGAAGAAAGTTCAGACCTGTTGCTATAGGAAACAGAATTACCGCCATAGCCAGCTTGATCAGAGGTTTTCCTTTGAATAAGAGAAAATTTATCAGAAGGAACAATATGGCCACTATTGTGATATTTACAGGGTCACCTGCTAAAATAGCGAATGTGGAAACTATGGACAGACCACCCCAGATAATAAAAAAGAAAATTTTAGGTTTTTTTCTTTCCAGACAGCAGGAAATGATTTTATAAAAAATGTATCCTACGATGAATTGAAGGATGTTCGAAAATACTGTTAAGATTGTTATCATTAATTCCCGTTCCTCATATTCTGTTCTATTGCAGCATCATTTTAGCAAAAGCCATAGCCAGTTCATGTCTGTAGGTGCGGCTGACAGGAAGCTTCTCATCATGGCATATGCAGTAGTTTGAACCGATTTCTGATACATAGTTGAGATTTATCAGATATCGATTGTGAATCCTCTGATAACACGGAGGCATCTTTGTTTCCACGTCATTCAGTTTTCCGTAAAAGATATCAGTGCCTTCCGTACTTACAGCAAATATATTGCGTTTGTCACTTTTAAAGTAAGTTACCTTTTGTGTGTTGATACATAAAATACCGGATCTTTGTTGGATTACTAGAGAATGTTCTTTTCGGATATCCAGTTCAGAAATCGCCCTGTCAAGAACTTCTTTGATTTTAGTTTCACGATAAGGTTTTAAGATATAGTGAAATGCCTGCACTTCATAACCCTGAAAAACAAAATCCGGATAAGCCGTAACAAATATAATAAGCATTTTTTTTCCTGATTTTCTCAGTTGGCGCGCAGTTTCCATGCCATCTACAGATCCCATTTTAATATCAAGGAAAAGCAGATGGATATCTTTTTTATTTTTATATTCCAGAAGTTCCTCGCCTGATGTGAATTCAGTTATATGATAATTGATACCGGTAAGATCCATATGTATTTCGATTAAATGCCGAAAATCTTTAAGAAGTTTTTTATCGTCATCACAAATTGCAATATTCATAGTTATCTCCAAAATATTTCGCAATAGATTAACATATTTTTTTATCTATTGTCAAACTTGAGAGTCAAACTTTACAGTAAAGATACCAAACTTGTCATTTTGTTTGCTGTTACTTTCTATCCGGCTTTACTAAAATTAATGCGGACAAAAATAGTAAAAGAGAGTGAGGGCGAATAATGTTACAAGTAGAAAACCTGAATAAAAGCTATAAAAACGGATTTAACATTTATCCGGTTTTAACGGATGTATCTTTAAAGGTAAACCAAGGAGAATTTGTTGCGGTAATGGGACCTTCAGGCAGTGGCAAGACTACACTGCTCAACTGTATTTCCTGCTTTATTCCTTATGATAGCGGTACGATTAGATTAGGAGGGAGGGTAATTTCTGATTTGAGTGAGAAAGGACTATCTAAAGTTAGAAATGAAAAGCTGGGGTTTATTTTTCAGGATTTTATGCTCCTTGATGGTCTTACGGTAAAGGAAAATGTCTGCCTTCCTCAGATCATCGCCAAAAAGCCTATCGTAGAGATGGAGGAAAAAGCCGGCATGCTTTGCAGTTTGTTTGGTATTAGTAAGATTATGGAAAAGTATCCGGCGGAAATATCGGGCGGAGAAAAGCAGCGTGCGGCAGTGGCAAGATCTCTGATGAACGATCCTTACGTTATCTTGGCTGATGAACCCACAGGGAATCTGGATAGCAAGTCATGCAAAGCAGTTATTGATGCTTTTTTACAGGCAAAGAATCAGGCTGGAGCTACGATTTTTATGGTGACACATGATAGTTACGCAGCATCATTTTGCGACCGGGTTATTGTACTGAAAGATGGCTGCATTCATCAGGAGCTTACAAGAGCGTCAACAAGACGCGCATTTATGGATGAACTTCTTAACACTCTCAGGATTTTAGGAGGTGACATCGATGACAATGAATAAGCTTTATGGAAAACTGAGAAAAAATGACAGAGGTCAATATCTGCTTCTGGGATTCTGCAGTTTTTTGTCGGTACTTTTGATAACATCTTTTGCTTTGATGTATTTTGGGCCGACAGTACAGAATTTTTTGCCGGAAGGAGGAGATACCCGTAAAATGGCAGCATTATTGTTTGTTGTTACAGCGATTGGCTGCTTTATTTTCACTATTTATGCATCAAATTTGTTTTTTCGATATAAAGCCAGAGAATATGGTATTTTTATGGCGTTAGGTTTTTCCAAAAAATCTCTTGAAAAACTGCTGTTTCGTGAGCTTTCTCTAATTACCGCAGCATCTTCATTGCTTGGACTGATTTGCGCTATACCGGTTTCATATTTTATCTGGAAAGTATTTGAATTGTTTATTATTTCTACTGAGCAAATGAGTTATCATTTTGGATCATTAGGTTTTGTTCCCGGGATTATTTTCAGTATAGTATTGGTATTGATGTTGGGAGCTGTGGGAAAACGGTTTATCAGAAAGTCAAGTATTATGGATATCCTCAGGACTCAGCATAAATCAGAAATGGTGAAGGAAATAAAACCGTGGATATTTCCGACAGGCATAGTTTTTATTGTTGTCGGTATAATTCTCGGTACAGGATTGCCGCAATTTTCTGCAAGAGTATTTGGTTTTCATTTGCCCGGTATCGTCAATCTCATATATTTATTATCGGTTGCAGGGATTTATATGGTGCTTCTCAGTATAGTAAGTCAGAGCCGTTTGAAAAAGAATAAAGAAAAGTATTATAAGAATCTTGTTTCTGTAAGTTTAATGCGATTTACTGCAAAGGCAGCAACCAGGAATATGTGTGTTATTGTACTGTTAATTTTCGTATGCTGTTTCTCAGCTTTTTATGGGATGCAGTATTCCTTAGCTCCTGATATAGCCAAGGATGAGGGTGGAAAAGCTTTTTCCTTTCATAGTCCTGTGTTGGAAAAACAGATAACCAAAAAGGATATTTATGAAACTGCCGCAGAATATGATATGGATATAACCGAATTTGCAGAAAGTGATGCTGCAAATCTTGTTATTTCATATCATTCAGTAGATCTTACAGATGATGATCGTTATGTAGAAAAATATGATAAAGATAAAAAGAGCGCACTGTTTATATCTGCATCCGATTTTAAGAAGGTTTCAGGGCAAGATGTTAAGATAAGATCAGGTACTTATAAGACAGTTGTTCCGGTAGATTTTAAAGAGAATTTTTTTGATAAAACCGATGGGCTGGATAAGATCAAAAATCCCGATTCTCGAAAGTTCATGGATGTAAAATTTGACGGTACACTGGAATTCAGTTCATTTTATTCTATGAGTACTCCGTTTGCCTATGTTTTAGATGATGCTGACTATGAAAAAATAACGGAAAACCTTTCTGATATTTATAGAGAAAATTTAGTATTTTTTAATGTGGCAGATGTAAATAATTCCTATGATTTTGCAAAAGATTTGCTGGAGCAATATGTAGTGAATTGTACAGAACTATCAAATCATCTGGGTTACTGGGATTTATGGGAAGAGAAGCAGGCGCAGGCTGTTGGTGAGGAATACGGATACAGCGGTACTATTGATATGACTACAGAAAACGATTTGCTTCTTTCGGACTGGAAATATGCGCCGGGGTTTAATATTATATTAATCCAGGATCAGATGCAGCTTATCAGTGTTTATGTAATGCTTTGTCTATATATTTTTATTATTTCACTTGCAGCAATTTCTGTTATGACTTACGTCAGGAGTATTTCTGTTGCTGCAGATAATTACGAATTGTTTGCCAGCTTGGAAAGGCTGGGAGCTGACAGGCAGTATCGAAGAAAGATATTGAAAAATCAATTGTCGAAGATATTTCAGTATCCTGCGGCAATAGGTTGCGGTATAGGATTCATATTTTCATTTGCTATGGATTTTTTTAATGACGGAAGAATAGCAGAAACCGAAGTGATTGCGTTGATTGTTTTGGGCGGAATCATATTGATGATCGCGGCAGTCCTCTTTGCAGTATATAAATATTCGATAAAAAAGGCTATGACAAAAATTTTACTGTGACATACTGTTTTGTGAATACTTTAATTGCTACTAATATTATGAAAATAAAGTAATATTCAGTAAAATTATAAAAGGACGTTCTATAAAAGTCAGAAAGATGACAATAATATCATGTTCATTGAGAAGACAGAATGATACAATGACTCTACAAAGTAGCGGAAAATTCAAAAAAATCTGCGAAAAGGGGTGAAATGGATTACAGATAGTAAGGTAAATTTCATTTAGGGAGGAAGTATCATGAAAGTTAATTATGAAGGCGGTCAGGTGCTGACTGATGTAGTACCTGGCTTGAAAAAAACTCGATTCTCTTTTAGCGCGGTGCTGTTCTTTATTTTCTGTTCAGTCAGCGGAGGAGCTTTTGGGATCGAGTCCATCATTCCGGCTTCAGGACCGGGGCTGACCCTTGTTCTTCTTGTGGTTATACCACTTATGTGGGCGCTGCCGATGGGGCTTTATGTATCTGAGCTTACGAATCTGGCACCTGTAGATTCGGGTCCTTATGTATGGGTGAAGATGGCATTTGGTGAATTCTGGGGCTTTGTCTTCGGATTGTGGATGGCCGTGGCATGGTATTTGACGGGTGCGTCTTATATTGTTCTCGCAACGGATTACATAGGCATGTATATAGATATGAGTCCTATGGTAACACTTGCGGTAAAAGTTGCTATTATTCTTGTATTTACAGTAGTAAACCTGCTTGGTCTCCAGGAAGTAAATGTGGTTAATACAATATTTACATTTATAATTCTTGCGGCATTCCTTGCTGTAGCCATTGTCGGTCTGGCTCATTGGGAGAATAATCCGTTTGATCCATTCATGAATGTTGAAGCTGGAGCATTTTCCAGTCTTGGAGTAGGTATCGCCATAGGTGTGTGGATGTTCTGCGGTTATACGGCAATAGCAAATCTCGGCGGAGAGATTGAAAATCCTCAGATTATTCCTAAGGGAATGAAATGGTGTATTGTTTTGATGATGGTAGCTTATATTCTTCCTACTCTCGGAGGAATAGTATCTACAGGTCCGTGGAGCGAATGGGGTTCTACCATAGATTACTCGAGTGTCCTTTTCACACATGTTGGAAAATGGGCAGGAGTTGCCTTTATGATCACGGCGGTAATATCTCAGCTGGCTCTTCTCAATGCGACGACAGCTACGGCATCAAGGTCATTTATGATTCTGGGAAAAGATCATTTATGTCCTAAGTTTTTATCGACAGTTTCCAAGAATCGTAAAGTTCCCATTTGGCCGATCGTTATACTTGCAGTGCTTAACGTTATACTGGTAAATCTGGACTTTGAAATTCTGGTTATCATTCTCTCGCCGCTGCTCTTCGTATGTTATGCAGGATTTGCTGTTGCATTTCTGAAATTGAGGAAGCTGTATCCGGTGCAGAAGAGGGGGGATCTGTACTATGTCAAAGGCAGATTTTCTCCTTACTACATAGTAATATCAATGATGATCATCGGAATAGTGGGAATCCTGATGAACGGAACTGAATACTTCCTGCTTGGCTATGTTCTTATTCTGTTTGCTCTTCTTATGTACATTATCTGTAAGAAGATATACGGAGGTCTTTCTGTTGATAATCCTCTTCAGTACCCGAGAAATCCAAAAACAGGTTTAGGAAAAGGAGATACTATAAGGATAGGAAAGTTTTTCCTTATATTCGGTGTCTTAGCGCTTGGAGGATCACTGTTCCTCAGATGGTATGAGGGAGACTGGGGACATGATTATTACTTGGATCTGTATGGTTCGGGACTGATCAGTAACTGGGAACTGATGATAACTCTTCTTACATGGATAGGCGCAGGTATGCTTATATTGAGTTTGATTCTTCATATCGTTGGAAAGAAAGCTGACCCTATTCCTGATGATGAATAACAGGGTTTTAAAGTAAACAGATAAGCCTCCTGACTGTAAAGCGGCTTATTTAAAAGTCAGGAGGTTTTATCATGCAGGGAAGAATATTATTTCAATGTAAATAATTTGTGAATTCTGAAAATAATATATTGACACAGGGTTACATATCTCGTATAATTGCATTCAATTATATCTGAGAGAAAGGATTTGAGAAAAAGAAATGGACGACGCCGACGGCAGTGACGCTGAACGAAGTGACTTGTATGATGTTTTTAAATTGAATAAAATTTTGTGTACAGGCATAATCTGCGCTCTTTTTAAGAGTTGTCAGGCTATGCTTTTTTGCATTTCTTTTTTACTGATCTCCGTCTGAGGGCGGTCAGAATATAAAAAATTTATTTAAAGAAAGGGGTGGTCTATCCTATATGGATAATCACAGACAGATGCCTTGGCATTCGAAAAAAATTGAAGAGGTGTATGATCTTTTGCATACATCGGAAAAAGGACTGAGCGATGCTGAGGCGGCTGAAAGGCTAGAAAAAAATGGAAGAAATGAGTTGAGATCTAAGCCTCCAAAAGCTATTGTCAAAATGCTCAAGGAGCAGATTACTGATCCCATGGTTCTGATTTTAATTGGTGCGGCAGGCTTTTCCGCTATATTACAGGAATGGACAGAGGCAGCAGTTATTTTTGTGATCGTCATAATTAATGCGGTCATTGGGATCGTGCAGGAGAAAAAAGCGCAGTCATCTCTTGAAGCTTTACGGAAAATGAGCGCTCCTCAAGCGCGTGTTCTCAGGCAGGGAGAGGAAAGTATTATCCCAGCGGCGGAGCTGGTGACAGGTGATGTGGTATTTTTAAGCGATGGTGATATGGTTCCTGCCGATATGCGCCTAATTGATTCTGCAAATTTGAAAGTGCAGGAGGCATCTCTTACGGGAGAGTCAGTGCCTTCAGAGAAGGAAGCGGATGAAATACTGCAGGAGAGTTGTCTGTTGGGAGATCGGAGCAATATGGTCTATACTTCAGCTATCATTACATATGGTAGGGCTGCAGGAGTGGTGGTTGCCACCGGTATGGATACGGAGGTGGGAAGTATTGCAGGCATGCTTGACAGTCAGGGAGAACTGGAGACGCCGCTTAAGAAGAAACTTAATGCAGTCGGTAAAACGCTCACTGTCGTAGGATTGATCGTATGCGTTCTGATCTTTGTTATTGGAGCACTTTATGATCGCCCGCTGATTCCGCAATTTCTTGTGGCTATTTCTTTGGCCATTTCCATTATCCCGGAGGGGCTGCCGGCGACGGCTACTATCGTTATGGCACTGGGTGTACAGCGTATGGCCAAAAGAAATGCTCTCATCCGCAAACTTCCCGCTGTGGAAACTTTGGGAAGTGCCACAGTGATCTGTTCTGATAAAACAGGAACGCTTACCTTGAATAAAATGACTGTTACTAATATAGCTGTAAATGGAGATTTTCAGACTGGGAAAACTACACCTGTCAGAGAGGCAGCAAAAAAACATCCGGGAGTATATAAAGAACTTGTTTACGGAGCAGCTCTTTGTAATGACGCCAGTCTTGATCCTGACAGACAGGGTGAGATCATCGGAGATCCGACAGAAGGTGCATTGATTTACATGGCTCAGGCTTTTGGCATTGATCATGAGTCTTTGGAAGCTGATTATCCCCGTGTTTTTGAACAGCCCTTTGATTCGGAACGAAAACGTATGACTACAGTTCACACAATAGGTGATAAAGTGACAGCTTATACGAAAGGTGCTGTAGATGAGATGCTTCCTTTGTGCACGCATATATTGACGGCTGAAGGTATACGTCCTATCACTGATGAAGATAAAAATAATATTTCAGAGCTTTGCCTTACAATGTCGGAAAATGCTATGCGTGTACTTGGGTTTGCCACGAAAAATCTTTCTTCCATACCTCTTGATGATAATGAAAACATAGAACATGATATGGTATTTATCGGAGCAACGGGTATGATAGATCCTCCGCGCAGTGAAGTGGCAGAATCTATAAAAAGTTGCCTTGAGGCTGGTATAAGAACAGTTATGATTACAGGTGATCACAAAACAACAGCTCTTGCCATTGCAAGAGAGTTAGGCATTTACAGAGAGGAAAGCACAGTTGTTTCCGGTGATGAACTGGATAACATGAATGACAGTGAGCTTGATGAAGCAGTTAAAACAGCTTCTGTTTTCGCTCGAGTGTCTCCGGCTGATAAGCTGAGAATCATTCAGAGTCTGAAACGAAATGGAGAAGTTGCTGCTATGACAGGAGATGGGGTCAATGATTCTCCGGCGCTGAAAGCTGCGGATATTGGTGTAGCTATGGGTATCACCGGTACGGATGTCGCTAAAGATGCTGCTGATATGATTTTGCTGGATGATAGTTTCAACACTATTGCATATGCCATTAAAGAAGGTCGAAGGGTATACAGAAATATTCAGAAGGTGATCCAGTTTCTTTTAGTGGGCAATATTGCTGAGATAATGACCTTATTTGTAGCTACCGTCTTCAATTGGAATGCTCCTCTTCAGGCTGTCCATATACTGTGGGTGAATCTTGCTACAGCAACACTTCCCGCGCTTGCGCTGGGAGTAGATCCTGCCAGCAGAAATATTATGAAGCATAAACCTGTGAAATCAGGGACTCTTTTTGAGAAAGATTTGGTGGGACGAGTGATCACTCAGGGTACATTCGTCGCTGCTGTAACTATTGCTGCTTACTGGATAGGAGTAAGTGTAGGCGATAATGTCACAGGACAGACTATGGCGTTTTGTACTTTAGCCTTTTCGCAGATGATGCGGGCTTTTAATCAGCGTTCCAATACAGAGCCCATATGGATACGGGCTGAGGGGCTGAATCCATGGCTGCTGGTTTCTTTTGCAGTCTCTTTGATTCTCATGCTCTGCATTCTTCTGGTACCGTCTCTTCAAGACTTTTTCAGACTTACGCTTCTTTCCGGTGTTCAGTGGCTTATAGTTATAGGTCTGTCTCTGCTGTCAGTCATTCAGGTGGAATTTGTGAAACTGATAAAGCGTATTGCTTGACATATTAGTACGTTTGGGCTATAATTAGCTTTAGTACGAAAGACCTAATGCGGAAAAGGAGGGTAATGCTGTGAAAGTCAAAGTGCAATATACTACATTGATAGTAAAAAACCTGGAGGAATCAGTTAAGTTTTACAGAGATGTTATGGGATTTAAAGAAGGTTATCATGTAGTTACTCCCGACGGAGGGCAGATCACTATTATGAATAGCGACAGCGGTGCTTCTGTGGAGCTTATAGAAAACAAAAACTATGATGTGGGGATGTATTCGGTGGGAACAGATGTAGATAACCTTGAAGAAGTACTTGAACATTTAACGGAAAACGGGTATGAAGCGGCAAGCCCTGTGATTCCCACATCGGTTGGCAAACAGGCTTTTGTAATGGACCCTAATGGAGTAAGATTATGTCTGATAGAACATACAGATGAATATAAAAAGAAGTATATGTAGAATCCGGAAGTTTCGGAAAAGATTTTTATGAAAAAGAATACAAGACAGAGGATATTGGATACGGCTCGGAATATGTTTAATAAGTATGGATATAATGGCGTATCCTTACGTGATATAGCAGGTGAACTGAATATAAGCAAGGGCAATCTCACTTATTATTTTGCGAAGAAAGAAGATATTATAGAAGAACTTCTGGCAGAGGAAAAAGACACCTTTATAGCAGAGCCGCCGGAAACACTGCAGGAACTTGACAGAGTGTTTGATGACATGCAGAAAACAGTACAGTCGCATTTATATTTTTTTCTGCATCATGCGCAGCTTTCCCAGGTATCTCCTGAGATCTTAAAAAAACAGAGGGATAAGTATGCTTCTGTGGCAGAATTGCTCAGAAAGTCTTTTTCTATACTTTGCAGCAAAGGATTGCTTCGTGAGGAACTGTTTCCGGGCGAATATGTACATTTAATTGATATGATACATATGTCTGCGATTTATTGGGCGCCGTTTGAAGATCTGAGCCGATCTGTCCGCGGTAAAATTGATTATCGGAAGCATATATGGAGTACTGTTTATAATTTACTGACAGAAAAAGGACGAAATGAAATAAGGAATATATGAAAAGCACCCCGGTCATAGAAAAATTGGCCGGGGTATTTAATATATTTTATATTATACTTTCATGGAATGTGCGTTTTATTACTTCCTGCTGTTGTTCTTTGGTAAGACGATTGAAATTGACTGCATAGCCTGATACTCGTATAGTAAGGGTCGGGTATTTTTCAGGATGTTCCATGGCATCTATCAGAAGCTGGCGGTTCATCACGTTTACGTTAAGGTGATGAGCTCCCTGGCTGAAGTAGCCGTCCATAATAGAAACGAGATTTCTTTTCCGCGTAGAGATATCATTTCCCAATGCAGAAGGAATTATGGAGAATGTATTTGAGACTCCATCCTGGCATACATTCCGGTATGGGATCTTGGCTACTGAATTCAGCGATGCCAAAGCACCGTTGATATCCCGTCCATGCATAGGATTTGCTCCGGGTGCGAATGGTTCTCCGGATTTTCTGCCGTCAGGAGTAGCTCCTGTTTTCTTTCCGTACATTACATTGCTGGTGATGGTAAGTGCTGATAATGTATGTATGGCACCGCGGTAAAGAGGATGTTTCTTAAGCTCCTCTGAAAAGTAGGATGCTATTTCTACGGCTATATCATCTACACGGTCATCATCGTTTCCATACTTAGGGTAGTCTCCTTCAACCTGAAAATCTATAGCTATGCCGTTTTCATCTCTTATTGGCTTTACTTTTGCGAATTTGATTGCTGACAGGGAATCGGCAGTTATGGAAAGGCCGGCTATTCCAAAAGCCGCCAGTCTTGTAACCAATGTATCGTGGAGAGCCATCTGGCTGCTTTCATAGGCGTATTTATCATGCATATAATGTATGATGTTGATGGTATCTACGTAAAGCTCTGCGACATATGATAAAACCTTTTTATAATTTGTCAGAACTTTAGAGTATTGAAGAACTTCATCGGTGTCGTGCTGTATGTCAGGAACGATGACAGTGCCTTTATTTTCATCTATACCTCCGTTAACAGCATATAAAAGGCTTTTTGCCAAGTTTGCGCGGGCTCCGAAAAATTGCATTTGCTTTCCGACAGTCATGGCGGAGGTACAGCAAGAGATGCAATAATCGTCTCCGTACAATGGCCGCATGATATCATCGTTTTCGTATTGTATGGAATCGGTTTCTATGCTCATCTTTGAGCAGTAATCCTTGAATGCACGTGGCAGATCTTTACTCCATAAGACTGTAAGGTTGGGTTCAGGTGCGGTGCCGAGATTAGTCAATGTATGAAGGTATCTGTATGAGGTTTTAGTTATCAAGGCTCTCCCGTCTACACCCATTCCCCCGATGGATTCCGTTACCCATGTAGGGTCACCTCCAAACAGTTCGTTATATTCAGGCGTACGCAGATGGCGTACAAGACGCAGCTTTATGATAAACTGATCTACAAGTTCTTGTGCTTCCTGTTCTGTAATGCGTCCCAAATCAAGGTCACGCTGAATATATATATCAAGGAATGTTGAAGTCCGTCCTAAAGATATGGCTGCTCCGTTATTTTCCTTTACTCCCGCAAGATAAGCCATATAAAGATTCTGTACAGCCTGATGTGCATTTTCAGCAGGCTGAGATATATCACAGCCATAACTTTCCGCCATTTTTTTCATTTCGTCCAAAGCCCGTATTTGCATCTGAACTTCTTCGCGGAGTCTTATTCGCTCATCGGTCATGGCTCCGTCTATCGTATTGAGATCTTTTTTCTTTTCTTCTATAAGAAAGTCAGTGCCGTAAAGAGGGACGCGGCGATAATCTCCAATGATCCGTCCTCTTCCGTATGCATCGGGAAGGCCTGTAAGAAGTCCTGCGGAACGTGCATCCAGAGTACGTTTTGGATAAGCGTCAAAGACACCTTCGTTGTGGGTTTTTCGATATAAACGGAAATGTTCTTCTATATTAGGGTCAAGCTTATAGTCATACTGGTCAAGGGCAGATATGGCTGTACGGATACCTCCGAACAGATTGACGATCCGTTTTAGAGGAGCATCAGTTTGAAGG
>NZ_JBKTXS010000012.1:0-40912 GCF_046951855.1 Lentihominibacter sp.
GCTGTCATCAGCCGCAACTACCAGTACAGCGATATCTGTAGCATGTGCGCCTCTCGCTCTCATTGCCGTAAAAGCTTCGTGTCCCGGAGTATCCAAGAACACAATTTTCTGTCCGTTTATCTCAACTTCCGAAGCACCTATATGCTGAGTAATGCCACCTGATTCCTGTGCTGTTACATTTGTCTTTCTGATAGCGTCCAGAAGTGAGGTTTTACCATGATCTACATGACCCATTACGGTAATGATCGGAGCTCTTGGCTTCAGATCTTCTTCCTTATCTTCGAAGCTTTCTATCCCTTCTTCTTCTACTTCTTCTTTAACTTTTCCTATGGCCACCTGAATTCCCATTTCTTCAGCTAAAAGAACTACAGTATCTTCATCCAGATTCTGATTTATATTTGCCATCACTCCCATCTTCATAAGAGTCATTATTATCTGCGAAGCCGTGGTTTTAGTCTGTTCCGCAAATCCTGCAACCGTAATAGGAACATTTATCATTACTGTTCCCACAGGAAGTTCTACAACTTCCACCTCAGGTTCGGGAGCTGGTTTAGGTTTATTGTGTTTTTTGTTTCTCACCTGTTTTTCCAGAGATCGAGGCTGAGACTTCAGCGATTTTCTTACATTGCCGCCTCTCTCTAACTTAGAAAATTTATCATGCTCTTTATCTCTGTCTTTGTTCTTCTTTTTTGAACTGAGAGCGCCTGGTTTTGCTGCCAAAACTTCAACTCCATCATCTTTTTTCGATGCTCCTCTCTGCTGAGGAGCTCTGTCCTGACGGTCCGGTCTGTCGTTTCTTCTATCCTGAGGTTTACCGCCTTTTCTCTCAAACGTTTTCTTATCTCCAGGCTTTCTATCAGTACGTTTTCTTCTGTCCTCTGTTTTTTGAGCAGCCTTCTTCTCAGCTTCACGCTTCTTTGCTTCCTTTCGCTCTGCTTCACGTTTAGCTGCAGCCTCCGCTTCTTCTCTTCTGACATCCTCTGCTTTCTTAATCACCTTAAGTCTTGTCTGTCTTCTCGGAGGTTCAGATCTCTTTGTTTCTGCTTTCTTAATCTCAGGTTTCTTTGCTTCCTGTTTACTCACAGAGGCAGTTCCCGAAACCGGTTTCATCTTTGAAATCTCAGAATTTTTTTCTTCAAATACCTTTTTATCTTCTGATTTCTTTTCAGCAGCTTTATCTGCAATATTTCCTGAAGTTCTTTCTTCAAACGCATCCTTAGATACTACTGGTTTTCCTTCAGGCGGTTTCATTCTGCCTTCAACTTCTTTTGATACGATAGGTTTTCCCATCGGCGGTTTTGCTGCAGTTGTTTTATTGGAGGATTTTGCAGTTGTTTTTGCTGACTTCTTTACTTCCGGCAACTTGATTTTGGCAGCTTTCACAGTCACTTTAGGTTCACCGTCTTTTTTGTCATTTTCAGATTTTTTAGTTCTCACTCTCACTACTTTAGTCTCAGTATGAGCTCCACTTTTCGTGATAGTATTTCTAACTGCTGTAGTGTCTATTTCCGACATATCATCATTTACGTCTGACACTGCTATTCCCATAGATTTGGCCTTCTCAAGTACTTCCTTACCGGTCAGACTCAATTCAGATGCCAACTCCTTTATTTTCATACGCACTTCCTCCTTTATTCTGATTCCCTGTTTATCTCATCCAAAATAACTTTCATAAAATTATCATCACACACGGCGAATACGCTTCTTCCTGATGTTCCCACAGCATGAGAGAGGTCGTCGCCTCTTCCATACTTAACATATCTAACACCGTGTTTTCTTATTTCCTTCATTATCTTTTTTTCGCTGTTCTCCGAGATATCTTCTGCCAGTATCACAAGTTTTACCTTTCCTTTGGATATTCCGAAAATACAAGTATTTGTCCCTGACATCAGATTTCCTGATTTTTTAGCAAATCCCAGATAACTATTTATTTTACTTCGCATACTCCTCAAGCTCCTTGAATATATTCGCCATCTGTTCTTCAGATATATCCGTCTCAAAGCTTCGCTGAAGAGCACGTTTTCTTTTCGCTTTCTCCATACATTCTATATCCGGACACAAATACACACCTCTTCCCTTGGCTTTTCCCACAGGATCTATATTTATCTGTCCTTCATAAAAAGCTATCCTTACTAAGTCTTTTTTAGGCTTTGACTCCATGCATCCGACACATCTTCTCATAGGGGTCTTTTTATTTTTCAATTTCATCTCCCCTATCTTCATCGGCAGCATCTGTGTCCATCTCATTTTGATCGCTGTCGATATTTTTATCTTCTGCATATTCAACATCTTCTCCTACATACTCTATGCCGTCATCTTCATAATCTTCCTGAAAATCACCGGAGATTTCTTCTGACCCATCGCCAAAATACTGAGTATGGCTCTTTATATCTATCTTCCAACCGCAAAGTCTTGCTGCCAGACGTACGTTCTGTCCGGACTTTCCAATAGCCAATGAAAGCTGATAATCAGGAACTACGACAGTAGCCGATTTTTCATCTTCATCCACTAAAACTTCCTCTACTTTAGCAGGGCTGAGAACATTTTTTATCAATATTCTTGGATCATCATCCCATGTAGTTATATCTATCTTTTCTCCAAATAACTCATCTACAATATTTTTTACTCGGCAGCCTCCCGTTCCCACGCATGCTCCTACAGGATCAACATTTTCATCTTCTGTATATACTGCGATCTTTGTCCTTGAACCTGCCTCTCTGGCAATACTTTTTATTACTACAGTACCATCTTCTATCTCAGGCACTTCCAGTTCAAAAAGCTTTTCCACAAAACCAGGGTGAGTTCTGGAAAGGAATATCTGAGGACCCTTTGTACTCTTTCTCACATCCATAATATAGGCTTTTATTCTGTCATTGACTCTGTATCGTTCTCCTGTCGCTCTTTCGCCGGACACAAGTATACCTTCGGTATTGCCCATATTTACAAATATCGTATCATTACTTATTCTCTGAACTACTCCTGTTATTAGGTCCCCTTGCCTGCTGATATAATTATCAAATATCATACCTCTTTCAGCTTCTCTTATTCTCTGAACTACAACCTGTTTAGCCGTCTGAGCTGCTATTCTTCCAAAATCCTTAGGAGTTACCTGATATTCAACAACGTCTCCCACCTGATATCTCGGATCTATTTCAAGCGCCTCTTGCAGAGAAATTTCGGTAAACTCGTCCTCCACTTCTTCCACAACATCACGCCTCATGAGAACATCGACATCCCCCTCTTCTCTGTCGATATTCACTCTGACATTCTGAGATGTACCGTAATTCTTCTTATATGCTGAAACCAGAGCAGATTCTATAGCCTCGATAAGGACATCTTTTGAAATCCCTTTCTCTTTTACTAAATCATCTATAGCATTTATAAATTCTTTATTCATTTTCTCTCATATCCTCCTATATTAAAAAACAACAGCCAGATTTGCCTTGGCGATCTCAGATAGCCGGAGTTTGCACTCTTTTCCATCGTGATCTGTAACTGTTATCACATCACCGTCTATACCCCCGAGAACACCTTGTATGCTCTTTGTTCCATTCTTTCCTTTATAAAGCTTTATCTCTATCTCTTCTCCCACATACCTCTCATAGTGATCTGTTTTTATAAGCGGTCTATCCATACCGGGAGAAGATACTTCTAAATAATAATTCTGCTCTATCAGATCTCCTTCATCAAGTTTTTCGCTTAAAAACCTGCTGACTTTCTCGCAATCTTCAATACTAACATATCCATCCTTCAGAAATTTATCAATATAAACCCTGAGGAACCAATCTCTTCCTTCTTTTATGAATTCGCAATGATAAAGCTCATACCCTTCGTCAGATAAAAACCCGTCCAGCAGTTCTTCTACTGTATCGGTGATTTTTTTCTTTGCCATAAAACACTCTCTTTCGCTTTTGATAATATGACAGGCTGATTTCTGCCTGTTTACAAAAGTAAAGAGTGGGCGTTTCACCCACTCTTACTAAATCCATTAGTTATATCAATAATATATTATCATATAAACATTGAATTTTCAAGGACTATTTGATACATAATTCAAATATCAGCATTTTTGTGTTTTCCTGCTTTACAGTACGCTTTTTCTCTACTTAATAATACGACAAACATCTACCCACTTCTTGCTATTCGTTATTTTTTCAAGCTTATCTATTGTCAATCTTATGGCACTGTTGGAGCTTCCGCATGCAGGATAAACAGTCCCTATATCTTTAAGGGAAATGTCCAGATAAACGGCAACATCTTCATTTACTCCAAAAGGACAGACTCCTCCAACGGCATGGCCCGTCAGTTCTTCCACCATATCAAAGGGAATCATTTTCGCCTTTGCGGAAAACTCAGCCTTGAATTTCTTATTGTCTATTTTACGGTTACCGGCTGCAACTATCAGTATAGGCTTATCATTCACAATAAAGGAAAGTGACTTGGCGATTTCTTCTTCTTTACAGTCTATAGCCTCGGCAGCTTCCCGCACTGTTGCCGACGAGGCATCAAACTCCATAACTTCATTATCAAGTCCAAATCTTTTCAAATAAGCTTTTGCTCTTTCCAGTGACATTTTTATATTCTCCTTACTTTCTATTTATTAACGTCTGTTTCCATATTTATCAAAATTACGTTTCAAAGCTATTTCTGTAGGTATTATAGTACCTGCCAAAGCAGCTACCTGTACAGCCAAAGCAGCAATCCCTGTCTTATCAACAACGCTGTCTTCTTTTCCCCATATGATCAGAAAAACTATAACTGAAACAAACAGTAATATCCATCCGACAATCCACCATAATCTGCCGCAGTATTTATGCGCAAATTCCCATGTATCATCGTTTTTCATGGACATTGCTGTCCTATATCCGAACAAAGCATTAATTTTTTTCGGAGGCCTTTTCATGAAGTATCGTCCAAAACAAATCATTATCAATGGAATTAGCACAGCATTGCATAACATAAAAATCCATGATGCCATAGATATAACCCTCCTTATCAGCCGCCTTTCTTTCCTGATATTATCCATAACAGTATATCATAAAATTCCTGCCGGGCAAATTTTTCTAAAAAAGGACTGTGTCCGCATTTATCCAGAATATAAGATTCAAAACAAATCCCTGATTTCCTTAGAGGCTCTGCTACCCCCTTTTCGGGATGAGGGTCTTGCCGGCCATGTACTAGATATATATCACATTTTATCTTTCCAAAAGCCTTCAAAAACCCTCCGCGACTTCTGATACGACAGGCTTGCCTAAAAACAGCATTATACATTTTGCTGTCTGTTCTGTCACTTTTATAATAGCAGTCGTCCCGCAAGCAGTAATTATCAGTTTTTTTAAGTATATCCGAAATCAAACCCATTTCCTCTGAGGATATTTTACCTTCAAACAATTTTTCAAACAAATCCCTTTCACCATCAGACATTTTCTTGCATCTTCTCTTATTTATTTGGCTCACATATTCATCTTCGAGAGGAGGGCATCCTATAAGAATCAGTCTTTTTACAATCTCAGGATATTCCGACGCCAATAACGCAGACAGCCATGCACCCCATGAATGGCCGATTATGCAGACTTTCCCAGAGCAATTGTTTTTTATCTGCTGATACAGTTCTTCCACTAATTCATTTATTGAATATTTAGATTGTAAAGCCTCTAAAACACCTGAACCGGGCAATATCCCAGCCAAACAGTCAGCAACATTTTCAAGCGATCCTATATCTCCCGGACCGCCGTGAACTAAAACAGTCATATATGGCGGATTACCGTGAAGACGAACCATCTCCTTTCCTGTATAACGGTGCAGAGCCTCCTTAATCTCTCTGCCTTCTATACTTTCCTTTATGAATTCTCTGTTTGAAACAACTCCCTGTTTTTCCATTATATAATTTGTCAAAGCTGTTTTGCCGCGCTTTACTTCCTGCTTCTTTATGATTTTATATCCGCGCTTTTCAAAAAAAGGTCTTGACGTAACAGAGGCGTGTACCTCTATCCTACTATTTTGCACGGCCTGTTCCAACGCATCGCAAATGGCTGACGCCACGCCTTCTCTCTGATGATCCTTATGCACAAACAATCTGTTCAAGTACCCACCTTCATCAATATCTCCAAAACCTACTATAGCACCATCTTCAACAGCTACAAAACTGTAATTTTTCATCAGCGACTCATCCCACTCCTCTGGATTTTCCTTTCCTGTAGCCCATGCAAAAAGCTGTTTGCGGGTATAATCTCCGGAATTTACAGTATGTACAGTATCGTAAAACAGAGAAAGAATCTCTCTGCAGTCATTGCGTTCATATTTGCGAATATACATAATAACTCCTCTTATACAGTTAATAATTATTAGTTTATTATATCACACTAAAGCAGTAAATCGCAAAAAATACATGTCACAGTACCAATACTTGTACGAAAAACAGCAATTTCTTCAAAATATACTAAAATAATACATACTGCTGTACTATAATAAAGACATAAGTTCTGTCAAAATAAGGAGGTAAAAATGAACGAAATAATCAAATCAATAGAAACAAGACGAAGCATACGAAAATATAAGCCCGATATGATACCGCAGGAAACTGTTAAAAAAATCTGTGAGGCCGGAACTTACGCTGCCTCGGGAAAAGGAAGCCAGCCCTGCATAATTATAGCAGTTACAGATAAAACATTGAGAGACAGACTCTCAAAGATGAATGCGAAAATTATGGGGACAGATATAGACCCCTTTTACGGCGCTCCTGTAGTTTTAGTAGTTCTTGCTGATAAAACACGCAGCACATATATTTATGACGGGAGTTTAGTCATCGGTAACCTGATGTTAGCCGCCCACAGCGAAGGCATCGGAAGCTGCTGGATACACAGAGCAAAAGAAGAGTTCGAATCAGAAGAAGGAAAAAAAATCCTCAGAGAACTCGGCATTAAAGGTAATTATGAAGGTATAGGACACTGCGTACTGGGATATACAGATGGCTGTGAACCTACAGCCGCTCCGAGAAAAAAAGATTATATATACTATGTATAAATCATACTATATTTCTCCAGTAATTCACAGACAGCAGAATACCTAATACAATAAAATTAATCGCTGCTATTCTTTTCAGAAAACACAAGCCTGTCTATATCAGTAATTTCTTAACCGATACAGGCAGGCTTTTCACCACATCCTATCCAAACAGGCTTATCTGAGCAGTTTCCGGAAGTCCTTCCAAAACACCATGCTGACGAAGCTCGTCCAGCGCCGTCTTATTTATCTTTCCTCTGTCACTTACATCTTCTACAGTCTCGTAAGGTCTTTTCCTATATTCTTCCTCAAATATTACAGCCGCCCCTTCACCGACACCTGTTATAGCCACAAAAGGAAGAAGAACTTTTCCTTCATGAGAAAGAAAGCGAAGACTGTCAGAGATTCCTAATCTTGCCGGAGAAAACTCATATCCTCTCGAACACATCTCATACGCCACTTCCAGCACAGGAAGCTCGTCCTCTTCTTTTTTTGAAGCATCCTGTCCTTTTCTTATTATCTCCTCCATTCTGTTCTCAATAGAATCTATCCCCTTTAATATAACCTTTTCATCAAAATAGGCTACCTTTGTTGTGAAGTACACAGCATAAAATTCGACAGGATGATACACTTTATAATAAGCTATTCTGTTGGACATCATAACATATGCCACCGCATGGGCTCTCGGGAACATATACTGTATCTTTTTACAGGATTCTATATACCACTGAGGAACATCATTTTCTTTCATCAGTTCTTCCTGTTCCAAAGTCAGTCCTTTACCTTTACGTACCTTCTCCATGATGGTAAAAGCATCTTTATTGGGAACGCCTTTTAATCTGAGGTAGTTCATGATGTCATCCCTAGTTGAAATCGCATCCTTCATTGTAGCTGTACCGCTTGTTATAAGTTCCTGAGCGTTTCCGAGCCATACATCGGTACCATGGGAAAATCCTGATATACGGACAAGATCCGCAAAAGCATCTGGCTTGGTATCGTCCAGCATCTGTCTGACAAATTTAGTACCGAATTCAGGTATTCCGTAACTTCCATGAGTGAATTTATAGTCAGGATTCTTTATGTCCAGACCTTCTATTCCGTTGAATATAGTCATGACTTTATCATCTTTGATAGGTACCTTCAGAGGATCTACTCCTGTCATATCCTGAAGCTGCCTTATCATGGAAGGAGCATCGTGTCCCAGTATATCAAGTTTAAGAAGATTCTGATCTATGGAATGATAATCAAAATGAGTTGTAACTATATCCGATTTGACATCATTGGCAGGATGCTGCACGGGGCAGAATTCGTATATCTCATGCCCCTCCGGAACTATGATTATCCCCCCGGGATGCTGTCCTGAGGTCTTTCTAACTCCTTCGCAGCATGAAGTTAGTCTGTCCATCTCAAATTTATTCACATTTATATTTCGCTCATCAAAATATTTAGCAACATATCCATATGCAGTCTTATCCTTTATAGTACCGATAGTGCCTGCTTTGAACACATTTTTCTCACCAAATATCTCCTCTACGTATTTTTGCGCAGTTCCCTGATACTCTCCTGCGAAATTAAGGTCTATATCAGGCTCCTTATTTGCTTCAAATCCCAGAAAAGTCTCAAATGGTATGGTGAACCCTTCTTTACTGTAAGGTGCGCCGCATTCAGGGCATACTTTATCAGGCATATCTACACCGCAGTCGTATTTCTCATTATCTCCCCATTCTAAATTTTTACAGTTAGGACATAAATAATGAGGCGGCAAAGGATTTACCTCGGTTATTCCTGACATTGTAGCAGCAAACGAAGATCCTACAGAGCCTCTCGATCCTACAAGATAACCATCCTCCAGAGATTTTTTCACCAGCATTTCGGCAGATCTGTACATAACCGCATATCCATTATCTATGATGGAATTCAATTCTTTATCAAGACGCTCTCTGATTTCTTGAGGAAGAGGCGACCCATACATATCGGCAGCACGTTCCTCACATGCTCGTCTAAGATCTTCCTCAGCCCCTTTTATCTTAGGAGGAAACTTTCCTTCAGGCACAGGCATCATTGGTTCTATCATATCAGCAATCAGATTTGTATTCTTTATAACCACTTCATATGCAGTTTCCTCTCCCAGATACATGAATTCCTCCATCATTTCCTGAGTAGTCCTGAAATAAAGCCCTTTATCTCCTTCCACATCTTTGAAACCCTGTCCTGCCATAAGAATCCTTCTGTAAAGAGCTTCTTCTTCATCGAAATAATGAGTATCACAGGTTGCCACTACCGGTTTATTATATTGCTTTCCTAATGCTACAATCCTTTTATTATTTTCTCTGAGTTCTTCCTCACTTTTGACCATTCCATGCTCTATAAGAAACTTATTGTTTATAAGCGGCTGTATCTCCAAATAATCGTAAAAATCAACAAGCCTCTTGATTTCCTCATCACTTTCATTATTCAGAACAGCTCTGTAAAGTTCTCCCGCTTCACATGCAGAACCTACTATAAGACCTTCTCTGTACTTTTGAAGAATAGACTTAGGTATCCTAGGTTTCTTGTAAAAATATTCAAGATGAGACAGAGATACAAGCTTATACAGATTTTTAAGACCTTTTCTGTTTCTGGCAAAGATTATTACGTGATTAGTTCCCCTTCCTTTGTAGTTTATCACGCCGTTTTCATCTATAAGATCCCTGTCTTCAAGAAGATACCCTTCACATCCATATAATATCTTAATATCCTTGGCTGCATGAGACGCATCCGGAAATGCCTGCACTACTCCGTGGTCCGTTATCGCCACAGCTTTGTGCCCCCACTTTTCAGCAGTTTTTACCATACGTTTTATATCGTTAAGCCCATCCATAGCACTCATTTTAGTATGAGCATGAAGCTCGACTCTTTTTTCCGGATATGTATCTATACGCTCTTTCTTTTCTGCCTTCTCTATACTGTCAGCCATTATAGTCACACAGTTATCAAATCTGTCCCACTGAGCCATCCCCTGTATCTTTATTCCGTCTCCCTTACTTAGATGATTATCTATATCATCCCATTTCTCATTGAGAACAAAAGCTTTGACACAGATACTTGTAATCTTATCAGTCACGTAAAGACTTACCAGCTTACTGTCATTTTTCGTGGTACGACAGTCTTTCTTAAACATTTCCCCTTCAATCACAACTGTTCCGCTTTCGGAAGTAACATCTCTTATAGCCATAGCTTTCTCTGTTATAGCCGTTCCCATTATAAGATTTCCTTTGACAGGAGTATAAGCCTTTCTGCGTCTTCCCTTAAAGGGTTTGCTACCGCCTTGCCCTCCCGACGGAAATGGTATGACACTTCCGCTATCTGTTGATGAATCCGGGTTCTCTCGTCGCTGAGTCTGCACTTTTACAGCTCTTTGCCGATGTTCTTCATAAACAGATTTCTCTTTTTCTTCCATCTGTTTTCCTATGATTTTATACTTTTGGACGTGATTTTCAAATCTTACAGTGATATCTTCTTTAAGATCCCTTTTTATAAGCATACTAAACTTATCCGACACTTCTTTATTGAGAACATCCACAGACAACTGACCCAGTGCATATATTACCAACTTTCCGTCCTCAAACTGCCATTTGTCTGTATATATAGTCTTTGTAACATGAGCATATTTGCCATTGACAAGAGCGATCATATGACCTATGTAAAAACCCATGGCTTCCTCTATACTCTGAATAAGATTTTCATAAGCTATATTCAGATCTATTCCTTCAACATCAGGAAGCCGCCCCTGCAGCGACCTTTTGAACCTGTCTATAAATTCATAAGGCAACACAAAATTAAGCTCTGCATCAAGCGAAAGCCTTCCTGTTTCTCTTGATATCACAGCCTTTTTTATATCAAATGTAAGATCTTCTTTTCTGTAACTCCCAAGTTTAGAAAAATCAATAGAATTTTCCAGTATCTCTCTCATATGTATTCTTCCGCCATCTTGATTATCTCAACTACAATATCTTCTTCTTTTACAGTCTTTATGATCTTTCCCCCCGCAAAGAGAACACCCTTTCCCTTTCCGCAGGCCACGCCTATATCTGCACTTTTTGCTTCCCCGGGCCCATTGACAGCACATCCCATCACAGCAATTTTAAGATGTTTTGCACCTTTGTCCTGAAGAGTTTCAACTTTCTTCTCTATCTCATCTGCAATAGCCTGCAGATTCACTTCTGTCCTTCCGCAGGTGGGACAGGATATAATCTCTATTCTGTCCTTCCGCAGGCCTATAGCCGAAAGAAGCTCTTTGGCAAAAAACACTTCTTCCACAGGATCTGCAGTAAGAGAAATTCTCATTGTATCACCTATACCCTCAAGCAGCAAGGCACCTATCCCTGCCGCTGATTTTATACGTCCTCTGTTCAATGTCCCTGCTTCCGTCACTCCGATATGCAGCGGATATACTGAATGCCGGCTGACAATTTTATATGCATCGAAATTCATCTTCACATCAGAAGATTTCAGGGATATTACTATATCTTCAAAATCATATTTCTCAAGAACAGATACATTTCTCAGCGCACTTTCGGCTAATCCCTCTGCTGTCACGCTGCCATATTTTTTCAGAATATCTTTCTCCAGAGAACCTGAGTTCACTCCTACTCTGATAGGAATCCTCTTCTTCTTCGCCATTTCTACTATTTGCCTGATCCCATCCTCAGAACCGATATTTCCCGGGTTGATCCTTATTTTATCTGCTCCGTACTCCATAGCCTTAAGAGCAAGTTTGTAATCAAAATGTATATCTGCCACAAGAGGCACATTTGATCTGAGTTTTATTTTTCCGAAAGCCTCTGCCGCCGTTTCATCAGGAACGGCTAACCTTACTATCTGACATCCTGCAGACTCGAGATTTTTTATCTGGCAGACTGTAGACATTACATCGGATGTTCTGGTATTGGTCATTGACTGAATGGAAACAGGTTTGCCTGCTCCTATCTCTACGTTACCGCAAAAAACACTTTTTTTCATATCCGACCCGCCTTATGAAAACAGCGGAACGATAAACTTCACTATATCATTCCACGTGACGTATACCATCAGCACCATGAGAAGAACTATACCTATAAAATGTATTTTTCCTTCCATTTCGTCGGTAACACGTTTTCCGGTTATTTTCCTTATGAGCAGGAACAGCAGCCGTCCTCCGTCAAGAGCTGGAAACGGAAGCATATTCATGATAGCTAAATTCAGGCTCAAAAGAGCTGACAAATAAACCACATAGATAATTCCGGCCTTAGCTGTATCGTTTACAGCATATACTATACCGACAGGACCGCTCAGTTCCTTGGCAGAGACTCCTCCTGTAATAAGTTCTTTAATAATATCATACATCATCACCGTCATATTGCCTGTATTTTTTATACCAGTCCCTATGGATTCAATAATATTATGACGTACTACAGGCTTTATGCCTACCTTCGACCTACCGGCTTCTTCGTCGTACTCTATGGCCGATGTCACAGAAATATTTCTTCCGTTTCTCTCCACTGTTAACTCTACAGAGTCAGCCTTACTTCCTCCTATTGCAGCAAGAATATCATTCCAATCATTTATGCGGCTGTCATTTACAGCTACAATCTCATCGCCTGACTGAAGCCCTGCCTCATATGCCGGAGAATCATCGAGAACTTCATCTACAACTGTTGTTGCCTGACCTGACCAAAAGGCAATTATTATCATCAGGATTACTGCGGTAAGAAGATTCATAAAAGCTCCTGCCGCCAAAACCACAGCCCTCTGCCATGCGGGTTTTCTGTTGAAAGCCCTTTCATCATTGGAATCCTCATCTTCACCTTCCATGGCGCAGAATCCTCCTATTGGGAAAATTCTCAATGAATAAAGAGTCTCTCCCTTCTGTTTTTTAAAAAACGCAGGTCCCATACCTATGGAAAATTCATTTACTTTTACTCCACAGGCTTTTGCTGCGATAAAATGACCGAACTCATGGACAAATATGAGTACGCAAAATATTAAAATCGCATATATTATAGTCATAGATTTCCTCCTATTAAATCATATTCCTCATTTTCTCTCTAATCCTCATATCCTGCTCCAATATTCCCTCCATATCCAATCTATATTCAGGCTTATGCTCTTCCATCACTTTCATAAGAGTATTCTGGATATCTATAAACCTTATTCTTCCCGCTAAAAACATTTCTACAAGAACTTCGTTGGCTCCATTAAGCACTACGGGATAACTTCCTCCCAAGCGACAGGCTTCATATGCCAAATCTATGGTTCTGAATACGTCTCTGTCTGCAGGATAAAACGTCATTCCTTCTTTAAGACTGAAAAGATCAAGACTCTCCATAGATGATCCCATCTCCAGTCTTTCAGGATAAGAAAGAGCATAAGCTATAGGCACCCTCATATCCGGCACGCCCATCTGTCCGATTATGCTTCCGTCTCTGTATTCCACTGCAGAGTGAAGGATACTCTGAGGATGAACAACTATCTGTATTTTCTCTGCAGGAATATCAAACAGCCATCTGGCCTCTATTATCTCAAGTCCTTTATTCATCATAGTTGCAGAATCTATTGTTATCTTTTTTCCCATGGACCAGTTTGGATGAGCAAGTGCTTGATCTATCGTTACTTTCTCAAGCTGCTCTGCGCTGTATCCTCTGAAAGGTCCTCCCGATGCTGTCAGCAATATTCTTTTCACATTGCTGGCAGTGCTACCCTGAAGACACTGAAAAATTGCGCTATGCTCACTATCCACAGGAAGAAGTTTAATACCCTTTCGTTTTACGGCAGCCATCACCAACTCACCGCCCACCACAAGAGTCTCCTTATTGGCAAATGCGATATCCTTTCCGGCATCTACAGCCGCCATAGTAGGTTCAAGACCTCTCATGCCCATGAGAGAATTCAACACCATATCGCAGTCTTCCATAGAAGCAATCTCTTTAAGTCCTTTATCTCCGTAAAAAACTTCTGTATTTCTGTACTTTTCAGATATCAACAAAGCATCTTCTTCACGCTCTACACATACAGCCTGAGGTCTGAACTTCTCTATCTGACGGCAGAGAAGCGCAATATTCTTTGAGCAGGAAACAGCCGATACCGAAAATTCAGTGCTGTTTTCCTCTATCACATCTAATGCCTGAGTCCCTATAGATCCCGTACTCCCCAAAATCGAAATTCTTTTCATAAAACCCAGCCCTGTCACAAATACTGTTATAATAAATATTCCATAACCAACACTATATAATAATAAACCATCGGACCTGTAAAGAGTACACTGTCAAATCTGTCCAAAATACCTCCGTGGCCGGGAATAAGATTCCCGTAATCTTTTATTCCCATCTTCCTCTTGAAAATAGATGCAGTCAAATCACCAAACTGTGAAACAATTCCACCCAAGACGCCTATGATGATACAATGTATTATAACTTCAGGCATGAAAAAATATCCGAACAGACCGCTTAGGATAACACTTCCCAAAATGCCGCCTATAGAACCTTCAACAGTCTTCTTAGGACTTATTTTCGGACACAGCTTATGTCTGCCCAAAAGATATCCGCTGAAATAAGCCATTATATCGGTTCCAAAAGCTGTAATTACTATGAGCCACACCATAAGAGCATAATCTGTCTGATCCACTAAAGTCACATGAAAAGAAAAGAATACAACATAAAAAATGCCTGTTACAGTAGCCATAGCATCTTCCAGTTTTCTATGTTCTATATTGAACAGATACAGAAGACTTAAAAGCACAATACCGAAGAACCACAGCATATACCATTCCTTTTGGCCATCTGTGAAAAAATTTACTGCATAAAGCCCTACAGCTGAAATACAAGCTACAGCAAAATTAGGTTTGATATCTATAGCTTTAAAGCCGTTAAAAAACTCTTTTACACCCATTATACCTATAATCAGACAGGCACCGAACAAAACATAACCTCCCAGATATAATATAATCAGCAATGGCAGCATGATTAGCCCCGACAATACTCTTGTTTTCATACGTTATCTACCTCCAAATCTTCTCTCCCTGCTCTGATAATCAGCAATGGCCTTCTCGTATTCCTTCGGAGTAAAGTCGGGCCAAAGAACATCGGGAAAAACAAGCTCGCTATATGCACTCTGCCACAGCAGAAAATTAGAAAGTCTCAGTTCTCCGCTGGTTCTTATTATCAGCTCGGGATCCGGCACACCTGCATAAAAACTCCCGGTCCAAAGATATGAAGATATAATGTCATCAGTTATGTCATCAGGAGAAAGAAGGTCTTCACTGACTTTCTCGCTTATAGCTTTTACCGCATTTTTTATCTCATCTCTCCCTCCGTAATTAAGAGCGATATTAAACTGAAGACCTGTGTTATTTTCTGTTTCTTCCAAAGTGCGTTCCAAACTCTTTACCGCATCATTAGGCAAAGATGTATAATCTCCCAGCACTTTTACCTTTACATTATTTTTTACAAGCTCTCTCAGATCACTATCCACATATTTCACAAGCAATTTGAATATACCGGAAACCTCAGCAATAGAACGCTTCCAGTTTTCGGTAGAAAAAGCATATACGGTAAGATATTTTATCCCGAGTTTATCTGAATGATCCACAATTTTTTTCATAGCCTTCATACCGGCATTATGACCTGCCAAGCGCGGCAATCCTCTTTCTTTTGCCCATCTTCCGTTGCCATCCATTATAATGGCGACATGCCGGGGCATTCTTTCTTTATCAAGCATATTTAAAACCCTGTACTTCGTAAATAGATGTGACCTTCCGGTCACATCTATCGATTTCGTTATAAATTTATACTGTTTAAACTTCCATTATTTCATTTTCTTTATCTACTACGATTTTGTCAATAGCTTTAACTGCTTTGTCGATGGTTTTCTGAATATCATCGAGAGTACTCTTAGCATCATCTTCTGTAAACTCTCCGTCCTTTTCCATCTTCTTAACCTTATCATTGGCATCTCTTCTCAAGTTTCTTACTGCAATCTTGCTGTCTTCACCCAGCTTCTTAACAATTTTGGTAAGCTCTTTTCTTCTTTCCTCCGTTACCTGAGGAACCTGCAATCTGATAACTTTACCGTCATTAGCGGGATTAATGCCTACATTAGCGGCATTTATCGCCTTCTCAATCTCAGGAATGCTTTTTGGATCAAAAGGAGATATCATCAGTGTCCTTGGTTCAGGCACTGATATATTCGCCAAAGCCTTAAGCGGGGTCTGAGTTCCATAATACTCCACCACAACTTTATCCACCAGCGCAGCATTAGCGCGTCCTGCCCTTACCGTACCCATTTCTTCTTTAAGTACGTGTAAACTTTTCTCTATTTTATCATCTAATGTTTTTAAATCAAAATCACTCATTTTATTCCTCCAAATTTTAATTAACGAACGATGGTTCCGATCTTTTCTCCGCATACAGCCTTCATGACATTGCCCTCATCTGCCAGAGCAAAAACATGTATGGCTATGTTGTTGTCTCTGCAAAGAGATGCCGCTGTAGAATCCATTACCTTGAGATCCTTTTCGAGAACTTCTCTGTGAGTAAGGCTTTCATATCTTACTGCATCAGGATTTATCTCAGGATCATCTGAATATACCGCATCTACTTTTTTAGCCAGCAATATCACTTCAGCGTCAATTTCAGCCGCTCTTAAAGCAGCAGTTGTATCCGTAGAAAAAAACGGATTTCCTGTCCCGGCTCCAAATATCACTACTTTGCCATGATCAAGATGACTCATAGCCTTTCTTCTTACGTATGGCTCCGCCACCTCACGCATCTCTATGGCAGACTGAACTCTCGTAGGTATACCTTCGGCTTCAAAAGAATCCTGAAGTGCCATGGCATTCATAACCGTAGCCAGCATTCCCATATAATCAGCTGTTGCTCTGTCCATGCTTTTGCTGGTCCTGCCTCTCCAGAAGTTTCCTCCTCCCACTACTACAGCAACCTGTACGCCCATCTGCGTTACTTCTTTTACCTGAAGAGCGACTTTTTTTAGCATGTCTTCATTGATGCCAAAATGATCGTCACCGGCTAAGGCTTCTCCGCTGATCTTAAGCAGCACTCGTTTATATTTTGCCTCCATTGTTGACTCCTTAATATGGATTTTATAATTGGTGGGATTATTATACCATAAATTATATACCTATGCCACATTAATAGTATAAAAGTGATATAGGCAGCCATGACATATTATAACTTTATATCCTCTTAAAAAATCGGAGTATTCTAACACAATCTTCTTGTAAGCATACGGAAATATCAAAAGCCAATATCTCCCCATACGATAAAAAGGCCCTTAGGCCTTTTCTTGTCTACTTATCCTCTATCCATGATTTCAGCATATTCTCGAGACATTCCATCTTGAGAGGTTTCGTAAGATACCCATCCATTCCTACTTTCTTTGCTTTATCTCTGTCTTCCGAAAAAACATTGGCAGTCATGGCTATAATGGGAATGTCATTATCAGAACGGTTCAATCCCCGGATCATAAGCGTTGCCTGGTATCCGTTCATTATAGGCATATCTATATCCATGAGTATGGCCTTATAAAACCCCTCCTCAGATTCCATAAACAGATCTATCGCCATCTCTCCATCGTCAGCAGCTTCAACTTCATAATCCAGATCTTCAAGATATGTAACGAGCACTTCTCTGTTATCAATCTTATCCTCAGCAACCAGAATGATTTTCTTATTTCTGAGACGCTGCAGTTCCTGAAGTTTAAAAGATTCCAGATCTATCACTTCTTTTGTTCCCTCAACAGTTTTAAAATCAAGATCAACAGTTACTTTAGTCCCCATGCCTTCAGTGCTTTTAATAGTTATTCGTCCGTTCATAGCTTCCACTATCTTTTTAACTATAGCCATACCAAGACCCGATCCGCTTATATTATTAACACGCGTATCATCCCCACGGACAAAAGGTTCGAATATCCTCTCAAGAAATTCCTCAGACATACCCATTCCATTGTCCTGACATACAAAATTATATGTCACTGTATCAACGCTTTCATTTTTAAGCTCTGTTATTTTGATTTCAGCAAAACCTCCCTGAGGAGTATACTTTATCGCATTCGTACCCAGATTTATCATTATCTGCATTATATGACTGTAATCACCTATAATCTGTCTGTTGACAACTTCCTTATCGGATATGCGGAAAATTATATTCTTCTGAGCGGCCAGAGGTTCGAGCATATTTTTTATTTCTTTTGTAAGTTCCTCTATGTTAAATTCTTTTTCTTTTATGAGAGTTTTGCCCTGCTCTATTTTGGTGATGTCAAGTACTTTATTGACCAACTGAGTGATATGATCGCCCGCCTTACTTATCTTGTAAAGACATGATTCCACTTTCTCTTTGTCATCAATGTGATTTCTCGCTATATCGCACATACCCACTATGACATTCAGCGGAGTTCTGATTTCATGTGACATACTTGATAAAAATTCGGTTTTAGCTTTGTTTGCCTTTTCAGCTTCATTCTTCATATAGATCCCCCTGTGTCAGCTTTCTCTGTAAAAAGCCACAAATATTTACAACACATATTTTATCTGGTACGCCGAAATATCTACAGGGGATTTAATCGACATACTATACCATATTATCATATAATATTCTATATTTAGACATCTTTCGACAAATTATTTCATTCTTTCCTGCTTTATTTTGTGATCTATAACATGTCTTTTTGAAAGTTCAGACGTTATATCTTTCAATGTTATACCTTGTTCAACCATCATCACCATTAAATGATACGCCAAATCAGCCACCTCATATATAGTTTCTTCTTTATCGTTTTTAGCTCCGGCTATAATGACTTCTGTAGATTCCTCGCCTACTTTTTTTAAAATCTTATCCATTCCTTTGCTAAAAAGATATGTAGTATAGCTGCCTTCCTTGGGTTCGGTTTTTCTTCCGGCTATCATCTGATAGAGAGATTCATAAGAAAACGGTGTCTCATCTTTTCCTACATACTCTATATTGAAAAAACAGCTTTCAGCACCCGTATGACATGCCGGACCGCTTTTTATAACCTCTACCACAAGGGCGTCTCTGTCACAGTCCGATGTTATGGATACTACTTTCTGTCTGTTTCCGCTGGACTCTCCTTTTCTCCAAAGCTGCTGCCTGCTTCTGCTGAAAAAGCAGGTATAGCCTTCATCCATGGTTATCTCAAGGGAATCCCTGTTCATGTACGCCACAGTCAGCACCTGCTTAGTATAATAATCCTGTACTACAGCGGGAACCAACCCTTTTTCATCAAATTTAATTTTATCCATATCCATATTATAATCTGACCTCCACACCTTGACTTTTCAGATAACTTTTCAAATCTGATATTCTTATTTCTTTATAATGAAATATGCTGGCAGCAAGACCTGCATCCATTCCCTTATGTTTAAACAGATCAGAAAAATCTTCCATCTTTCCCGCGCCTCCTGAAGCTATTATGGGAACATTAACTCTTGCAGCTATCTCACTCTGCAATTCAAGATCGAATCCGCCCTTTACACCATCTGTATCTATACTGTTGACCACAAGCTCTCCGGCGCCTCGCTCCACACCGTCCTTTGCCCACTGCAAAGCGTCTACGCCTGTGTTTTCCCTGCCGCCTTTGGCAAACAGTTTAAAATCTCCGTCAACTCTCTTTATATCCATGCTGAGGACCACACACTGGTCTCCGTACTTTTTTGCCGCTCTTTCTATAATATCCGGATTCTTTATCGCTCCGCTGTTGACGCTGACTTTGTCAGCTCCGCATTTTAACACTCGGTCAAAATCCTCCAGCGTATTTATACCGCCTCCCACCGTCAAAGGGATGAAAATTTCAGAAGCAACCCTCTTCAGTATATCTGTAAACAGACCACGCTCTTCAACGCTGGCCGTTATATCATAAAATACCAGCTCGTCAGCTCCTTCTCTATTATAAAATCTGGCCATTTCCACAGGATCCGAAACGTCCTGTATACCTTCAAAATTCTTTCCTTTTACTACCCTGCCGTTTCTCACGTCCAGACACGGTATGATTCTCTTGGTAATCATAATCTCGCCTTTCTTTTTCCCATCTATATGGCAAGCTTCACTGCTCTTTCAAGGTCCAGCTTACCGCTGTAGATGGCCTTGCCAAGAATTGCCGCAGCCACCACATCCTTTAAAGCCTTTATCTCATCCTCAAAGCTTATTCCTCCCGAAGCCACGATTTCAAGCCCCTCTATGAGGCTCAGCCTCTCATATGCTTCAAAATTGGTACCCTTAAGACCTCCATCCCTTGATATATCCGTGTATATTACCGTTTTCACGCCGATGTCGCGAAGATATTCACAAAATTCAAAGCTCTTGGTATCGGTAATCTCTTTCCAGCCGTTTACTGCAACATATCCGTCAAGAGCATCCACTCCCACTGCGATTTTATCGCCGTACTTTTTTACCATTGCCTTTAAGAATTCTGGCTCTTTAACTGCGACTGTGCCTAATATTACTCTGCCCACTCCCAAGTCGAGATACTGTGCTATACGCTCCTCGTCTCTTATTCCTCCGCCGACCTCCACAAACATATCCACCTTCTCGGTAATGGCCTTTATAGTGTCAAAGTTAACCAGCTTCCCGTCCTTTGCGCCGTCAAGGTCCACAAGATGAAGGCAGTCCGCTCCCTTCTTCTTAAAGTCCTCGGCCACCTTTACCGGGTCGTCGCTGTAAACCGTCATCTGATCGTAATCGCCCTGAAACAGTCTTACAGCCATACCGTCTCTCAAATCTATTGCCGGAAAAATCTTCATTATTAACTATACCTCCATAAATGCTTTCAAGATGTTAAGCCCCACTTCTCCGCTCTTTTCCGGGTGAAACTGAGTTCCGTAAACCTTACCGTTTCTCACAGCTCCCGTTATCCTTATACCGTACATGGACGAGGCTATTATGCTTTCTTCACAGTCCTTTCCGTAAAAGCTGTGAACGTAGTAAACACAGTCGCCCTGCTTGATATATTTAAACAGCGGCTCATCTGACTCAAAGCTGAGAGCGTTCCAGCCTATATGAGGTACCTTAAGCCCTTCTATTCCCTCAGCTTTCAGGTCTTCATCTATTGGCGCTATGACTCCCTTTATGAGTCCGAGGCCTTCATGTACTCCATATTCACGGCTCTCCTGAAAAAGCAGCTGCATTCCTAAGCATATTCCAAGAAGGGGCTTTCCCTTTGCCGTCTCATTAACGATGGTTTCCACCAGACCTGTATCACGAAGCTTTGCGATGGCATCCTCAAAAGCTCCCACTCCCGGCAGTATTATCCTGTCAGCCGCTTCAATATCTTCTTTTTTACCGGTAACTACAGCCTCAGCTCCCAGATACCTGAGCGAAGCCGTCAGAGAAAACAGATTCCCTACACCGTAATCTATTATAGCTATCATTACAAAACTCCTTTTGTGGACGGTATCTCATCGGCATATTCATCTTCTATGGCGCAGGCTGCCCTAAGAGCCCTGCCCATTCCTTTAAACACCGCCTCTATTATGTGATGGGTATTTTCCCCTGCCAGCATTTTAACGTGTATTGTCAGTCCCATTTCCCGTGCAAAGGCCTCTATAAACTCCTTTACAAGCTCCGTATCAAAATCGCCTACCTTCTGTGCAGGAATCTGCACATCAAAATTGACGCAGCTTCTGCCGCTTATATCTACAGCGCAGAGTATCAGAGCCTCGTCCATAGGCAGCAACATACTGCCGTATCTGTATATGCCTCTCTTATCTCCCAGAGACTCTTTAAAAGCGCTTCCCATAGCTATGCCTATGTCTTCCACCGTATGATGATAGTCCACCTCCGTATCGCCGTTGCAGTCCACCGCTATATCGAATCTCCCGTGCCTTGTGAATAGCTCCAGCATATGATTGAGAAAGCCGCAGCCCGTATTTATCTCATATGCTCCTGTTCCGTCTATTTCCAGAGCCAAGACAATCTTTGTCTCTTTTGTATCTCTGACGATTTTCTTTCTTCTCACTTTCCTATCTCCTTCTGCGCAGCATGTGCCCGGTCAGCCCAGTATCTTTCTTGTGGCCTGAACTAAAACATTCATCTCCTCAGGCGTTCCTATAGTTATTCTAACATAATTACAAATCTTTTTATCCTTAAAATGTCTAACTATTATATTATATTTTCGCAGTCTGTCAAAGTACTCTTCTCCTGATATTGCGTGACTGGATGCAAATACAAAGTTTGCCTTGGATGGGAGAATGCGAAATCCCAAACTTTCCATGTCTTTAACGAATTCCTCCCTGGTGTCCATTATTTTTCTTCTCGTCTCCTCAAAGTACCTTCTGTCTTTCATGGCTTCTGCTCCTGCCAAAATAGAAAGGCGATTCAAATTATAAGGATTAAAACTGAATTTTATCCTGTTCATATCAGCAATTAATTTTTCGTTTCCCATGGCGATTCCCACTCTGGCTCCGGCCAGACTCCTTGACTTGGAAAGAGTCTGAACAACCATCAGGTTATCGTATCTTTCTATGAAGGATACGACGCTTTCTGCTCCGAAGTCAACATATGCTTCATCTATTACCACCAGATTTTCTCTGTTATGTATCAGTATTTCCTCTATCTGCGCGGAAGACAGCGCCATACCCGTAGGAGCATTGGGATTGGTTATTACTATAGTACCGTCAGCTCCAAAGTAATCCTGCGGTCTTACAGAAAAGTCATCTGCCAGAGGCACCTCTACACCTTCTGCCTTAAATATATCACAGTATACGGGATAAAAGCTGTAGCTGATCTGGGGATAATATATTTTCCCTGACCTTCCCTGAAATGCCATAAATATAAATGCGAGAATCTCATCGGAACCGTTGCCTGCCATTACCTGCTCCCGTCTTATGCCATAATAATCAGCTACCGCTGCCGTCAGGATCGATGCGTCCGGATCGGAATAAAGCTTCAGATCATTTATTTCATGGCTGTTTATGAGCTTTGACACGGCTGGCGCAGGCCCGTAAGGGTTCTCATTGGTATTGAGCTTTATCAGTCTGCCTGTAGCCTTTGGCTGCTCGCCCGGTGTATATGGTTTAAGTGTTTCAAATTTGCGGCTTAAAAATCTGCTCATTTTACCTGTTCTCCCAATTTACTAAGCATATTGCTTATAATCTCATTCTCGAATTTAAAGCTTGTTTCATTGGCGATAAATCTGGCGCTGATATCCTTAAATTCTTCCAGCACACTTAAGTGATTTTCTCTTAAGGTATTACCTGTCTCCACTATATCCACAATAACATCTGAAAGACCTAATATAGGTGCCAGCTCTATACTTCCGTTAAGCTTTATTATCTCTATATCTCTGTTTCTGCCGCTGTAAAAATCCTTGGCTATATTGACGTACTTTGTAGCCACTCTAAGAGTTCTGTCAGGATCCTCAACGTATCCGTCGGGGGCAGCCACCGCCATTCTGCACTTTCCTATTTTAAGGTCCAGCAATTCGTATACGTTTGACTGATTTTCAAGGAGTATATCTTTGCCCACTATTCCTATATCAGCTGCTCTGTGCTCCACATAAATAGCCACATCGCTGGGCTTTACGAGAAGATATCTTACGTTCTTCTCAGGACTTTCAAACACCAGCTTTCTGTTCTGTTCATAATATCCCGGGCAGTCATATCCTATGGAAGCCAGCATATCGTACACCTTGTCTCCTAGTCTACCTTTGGGCAGCGCAATATTCAACATATGTATATCTCCTTTCATCGAGTCTGCATTTCCGCAGCATCCACAAATTTTCCTTCTTTAAGCTCATACCTATATCTATATCTCAAGCACGGCGGCTCTGCAGTTTCAGCTCTCACTGAGAAGCCTTCCTTCTGCAGGTTTCTTACAGACTTTATAACATTTGTCAGTTCTTCATCTTCATGGTAAATAAGCAGCACATCCACATCGTATTGCGAAGCCGGAATCTTTCCTTTAGTTAATTCATCCAAATATATTGCAAAACCTACGGCTCCGGCATCCTTTCCGAAAATAGCCATAGCCTTGTCATACTGACCGCCTGCCAGCACGCATCCCGGAAGATCTCTGATATACCCTCTGAACACTATACCATTGTAATAATCTATATCATTTACCATGGAAAGATCTATCTGTATATTCTTAGCATACCCCAGACTCTTGAGGACACTGCAGTACTCCTGAAGCTCATCAAGGTCATTGAGCATACTGTCATTTAAAGCCATAGCCTTCGCCCTTTTTATGGTCTTTCCCATTTCACCGTAAAGGAACGGAATCTTCCTCAATACATCCGAATGCCTTTCATCCAGTCCGGCCTTTAAAATCACCTGCTCTATACCTGTTACGTTTTTCTGTCTTATACTGTTGAGCAGTCCCATATACATTCCCTCATCAAGCTTCAGCTCTTTGAGAAAATCTATAGTGTAGTGCATATGTGAGATTTCAAGAAGGTAATCAGAATCTATGGTCTTAAGAGATTTTGCCGCAAGAGTTATTACTTCCAGCACGCTGTACTTATCTATCTTGCCCATATATTCAAGACCCATCTGATTTATCTCTTTAAAACAGTGGTTTTCCCTGTTTTCCCTGTATACGTTCTCTATGTAGTAAAGTTTTTCGCTCTTTTCTCTTGTGGCTCTTGTGTTGTTGATTACGCTCAGCGTAACGTCGGGCTTCATGGCAAGAAGTCTGCCGTCCAAATCCGTAAACGTAAGCACCTTGTCTCCGATAAGAAAATCCCTGTTGGTAGCATAGAGAGAATATTCTTCGAATTTACTTATCTTATATTTCTTATATCCATATTTTTCATAGAGACCCCGAAGCTCCAGTGTTGCCCTTTCGTCAGGTTTCAAATTGTATTTCATGTCCGTTCCTCCCAAGATCCATAGCTATTTTACAAGCTTTGCTTTATCAAATTAAAGTTTTATATCGTTATCACTTTATAAGTATATATCAAAATTATAAAAAAGTCCAGTATAATTGTAAAAAAAAGGCTGTCTCACTAAAGACAGAAACCTTCTAAAAATCATTTGTTTTTATTATATAAATAAATTTATCTTTTTCTGTTTATCACAGATGCAAGATATGCAGCACCAAATCCATTATCTATATTAACAACTCCTACACCATTGGCACAGCTGTTGAGCATTGACAGAAGCGCCGCCAAACCTCCCAGATTTGATCCATATCCTATACTGGTAGGCACAGCAATAACCGGAGCATCGACAAGGCCGCCGACAACACTGGCAAGAGCCCCCTCCATCCCGGCCACAACTATTACAACATCTGCTTTTTTTATGATATCCAGTTTGGCAAAAAGTCTGTGTATACCTGCTACTCCCACATCATATATTCTATCAACGCGATTTCCCAGTATCTCCGCTGTAACAGCTGCTTCTTCGGCGACAGGAATATCAGCAGTTCCCGCTGTAACTACAGAAACGGTTTTAAAGCTGTCTAATTCACTATCTCTGCCATCCTCATCCATCACGGCTATTATACGAGCAGTTTCAAAATACCGAGCCTTAGGAATAATTTTGATTACTTCATCAAAATCTTCTCTATCTGCTCTTGTACCCATAATATTGCCTCCGTTTTTAACAAGCTCAGACATTATACAGCCTATTTGTCCAGGAGTTTTTCCCTGACAGAAAACTACCTCCGGAAATCCCGTACGCAATGCCCTGTGATTGTCTATACTTGCAAAGCCCATATCCTTAAAGGGCATTTCCTTTAGCTGTTCATATGCATCATCTACACTGACATTTCCGTTTTTCACCTGTTTTAACAATTTTCTTATATATATATCATTCATCGCTTTATCCTAACCTTTTACACTATTACTCTGTCCTGACTTACAATAATATCAGGTTTTACATCATGAGCTTCTGCCGGAAGTTCATTTACAATCTGAAAATCATAACATACAGCCAAAGTTTTGCACCCGGGATGCCTTTCCAGAAAAATATCGTAGTATCCACCTCCGTACCCAATGCGGTCCCGCGCCTTTGAAAATACTGCTCCCGGCATAATTATAAGCGCGCTCTCGACATGATTCAGCTTTTCTTCCGAAATGGGCTCAAGGATGCCGAAGGATCCTTTTTTTAAGCTATCACCCACATTATACCGGTAAAAATCCATACTTCCTTCATCTACCCTTGGAAGCCATAAACGCTTCCCTTCGCCTGTGGCTTCATTCACAAGATAGGTAACATCCACTTCACTTCTTATAGGCATATAGAGACATATATCCTCAGCGCTTTTATAGACCTGCGAATTCACCACTGTTCGGCAAACGATCTGAGAATACTGTTTCACCTTGTTCTGGCTCATTGATTTTCTTATTTTCAGTATATCTTTTCTTATCTCATCTTTGCTTTTCATAATCATATCTTATCAAACTTTCATACGCTTTACAATCCATACGAAATATGATATCATGACTGATAGTAATAAAACAACTATTAACAGAAAGGTGGAACCACAAGTGAAGAGAATAAAAACATTAGTATCACGTGATCTTGAAAAATCTGCTAAAACAGGCGGCTGTGGCGAATGCCAGACTTCATGTCAGTCAGCAAGCAAGACTTCCTGCAGTGTTGCTAATCAGCAGTGCGAAAAGCATAAGAACTAACATAGATACTGTAACACACTGATATTAACCGCTGCATCTTTAAGTAGATGCAGCTATTTTCTTGTTGCTGCCAAAACACCTTCTGCACATATACGAAAGGAATACACATGGTTCATCAATATAAATTAAATGGATATAATATAGTTCTCGATTCAGAGAGCGGCTCCATACATACGGTAGATGATGTCGCCTATGACGTCATAGAGCTGTATCAGAATACTCCCAAGGATGACATAGCAGCTGTTATAGCCAAGCGCCACGGAATATCCGCTGAGGAAGTGGAAGAGATAATACAAGACATAGAGGAATTAAAAAAAGACCGCAAACTCTTTACAAAAGATATTTTCTCAGGACAAGCCGATCTTTTTAAAGAAAGACAGTCTGTAGTAAAAGCCATCTGCCTTCACGTGGCTCACGGCTGCAATATGACCTGCGGATACTGCTTTGCCGGCGACGGCGAATACCATGGACCTCAGGCATTGATGAGCTATGAAGTGGGAAAACGCGCCCTTGACTGGCTCATAGAAAATTCCGGTACACGACGCAATCTGGAAGTCGACTTTTTCGGAGGAGAACCTCTCCTGAATTTTGATGTTGTAAAAAAATTAGTCGCATACGGGAGACAGCAGGAAAAAGAACACAACAAGAATTTTCGTTTTACACTTACAACAAACGGAGTTCTGCTTGATGACGAGGTCATTGACTTTGCCAACAAGGAAATGAGCAACGTGGTCATCAGTCTCGACGGAAGAAAAGATATCAACGATAATATGAGAAAAACCCGTGGGGGAAAAGGCACTTACGACATGATTCTCCCTGCCTTTAAAAAGCTTGCCGAGTCCAGAAACCAGCAGGACTACTATATGCGCGGCACATATACTCACTATAACACGGACTTTACAAACGACATTCTCCATATGGCAGACCTGGGTTTCAAGGAGCTTTCCATTGAGCCGGTTGTTGCCCCGGACGACGCTCCCTATGCACTGAAGGAATCCGATATGCCCAAGCTTCTTTCGGAATACGAGCGTCTGGCATGCGAAATACTTGACCGCAAAAGAGAGGGCAAGGGACGTAACTTTAATTTCTACCATTATATGATAGACCTTACAGGAGGACCTTGTATCGTAAAACGTATATCCGGATGCGGCGTGGGCACAGAATACGTGGCCGTTACTCCTTCGGGAGACCTGTATCCCTGCCACCAGTTTGTGGGAGACGAAAAGTTTCTCTTAGGCAATATATATGACGGCATAACCAACGACTCTGTATGTCACCAGTTTAAAAGCTGCAACATATATTCCCACGAGGAATGCGCAGACTGCTTCGCCAAGCTTTACTGCAGCGGAGGCTGCGCCGCCAACGCCTATCACACCACAGGCTCCATAACCGGAGTATATGATATGGGATGCCGGCTTCATAAAAAGAGAATAGAGTGCGCCATCATGCTGAAGGTTGCGGAAATGTCAGAGAATCTGTAAATAATAAAAAGAGCGGAAATTAGATTGATATTTTCTGCTCTTTTTACTATCCAATAAAATCTTACAGCGTTTTTCGTATACATATTTATCGCTTATCATAACCTCTCAAACTCAACTTTATATGCTCCCAATATCTTCCGGCATGGTATTTTCATTTCTTCCATAAATGGATCTGTCCACTGAAACTCACAATCACAATATTCCTTAAAGCCATCTATGACTTCTGACGCTGCGAAAATATATTTTTTACTATCTTCTTCCCAGAAAAAACATCCATCATTGTCATCTTCAGCAGGACAGCCGCCAACTATACCTACTCCTGTATATTCTATAGCAAGAAAAGGTGCAGTAAACTTTATAGTATCTTTCTTTTCAACCGTATCATTGCCGTCATTTTTTTCTCTTTTGTATCTGTCAACATTTTGATAGGAAATAGACATCCCAGTACTGTCCCAAGTTCTCAGATTAAGCCAGCCTCTTTTTCCCCTCGCTACTACAGGCGTATTGAACTCTATACGAACCATCTCATCTTCAGCTTCTGAACCAAGATTTTCTTTTCTTATCTCTATATTAATTCTCAATACAGGCCTCAGAGATTCAAATTCATCATAAAGAAGTTTTTTTATCTTATCATGTTCAACCTCATAAGCCATAACAAACTGCTTCACTCTCATACTTTTACCCCTTTCCTAAACGCTTCAATCATCGCCGCTGTTATACTTATATCCGAATCTTGAGGAGGAATCTCATCTCTTGACAGCCACACAGCCTCTGACAATTCGTTTTCATCAAGATAAATATTATCTTTTCCATCCAGTTTAACGAAAAATCCTGAAATAACAGAATCCGAAAACCCCCATGGCTGGCTTCCAAAGTAAGAGATATCTTTTACTCTAAGTCCCACTTCTTCCATAACCTCTCGCTCCAAGGCACCCTCTAAGGATTCGCCAATCTCCACAAATCCGGCAATCAGCGCCAAGCCTTTATATTCCCGGCCGGCATATCTTGTTACAAGCAGCCTGTCACCGTCTGTAACTGCAGCCATGATAACAGGAGAAATGCGAGGATATTGAACATTTCCGCACTGAGGGCATACCGTAGCTCTTTCAGTGTCCGATAATTCAAGTCTGCTCCCACAGCTTCCGCAAAAGCGATGCTCTCCATACCAGTGATTAAGGTGGCTTGCGGTAACAGCTGCAAATGCAAGCCAATCCTCCTTAGCATCATTTAACTTCCTCAGCTCTATGTATTCCATTCCTGCAGGAAGCTCCTTGTCTGCATTGCCATCTTGAAGCATGAGAAATATAGGTTTATCGTCGACGGAAAAGGCATACACAGCGTACTTTTGCACCTGCTCAAACAAAGAGGCTATGCTGCTCATATCAGGCAGCTCCATACCTTCTTCATCGATAGATGCGAGAACCTTTCCTTCGCAGAAAACAAAGACTTTGTCTGTAGGACGCGGTTCTGCATTTCTAAAAGCATTATCCAGCTTATGAGGGGTTATATCCTGTATCATACACTGTCCTCCTCAAAGCTATCCTTTATATGTTCTTCAACTATAGACAGAATTTCTTTCATTCCCTCTGTACATTCCCAATCATCGAGTATATAATGCTTGACAACATCATATATCCACTCTTTGTAGTATGATATAGCTGCCGCCTTATCCATGCCCTTTTCCTTAAGTTCACGTATATCCGCCACCGAATATTCCACCTGTATTTTACAGCGTCTCTTTTCTTTCCCTTCAGTAACATCGTACACATTGACACTACACCTATTGTAAAAAGGCTCTTCCGGGATCAATTTTATCTTATGCACATTCTCACCTCATATATTAAGGCCACTCACAAAAAGAGGCTGTGCCCGATGATTGATTTCATCTGGACACATCCTCTTAGATTCAACTTATATATTTTGATTAAATATCAAATTAGTTGTTTTCAGCCTTGTACTTGTCAAGAGCTTCTACCAGCTTAGGTATGATAACCTTAACATCGCCAACGATTCCTAAGTCAGATACTTCAAAGATAGCTGCAGTATCGTTCTTATTGATAGCGATTACGCATTCTGAGTTTTCCATACCTGCAATATGCTGGATAGCACCTGAAATACCACAAGCCATGTAAAGCTCAGGTCTAACTGTCTTACCAGTCTGACCAACCTGTCTGTCTCTTTCAATCCAGCCGGCGTCAACGTTTGCTCTTGATGATGAAATTTCTCCACCCAGTAAGTCAGCAACCTTCTTAAGTTCCTGATAGAATTCAGGAGAACCGATACCTCTTCCGCCTGATACCAGAACTTTAGCTTCTGTAATATCAACAGCCTTCTTAGTATCTTTAACAACTTCCTTAATGTCTACGTTCATATCAGCAGCAGTAAATTCAACTTTGAATTCTTCAACAGTCCCCTGCTTTCCAGCCTGTGGAGCGATCTTCTTCATTACTCCAGGTCTTACTGTAGCCATCTGAGGTCTGTAGTCAGCACATCTGATAGTCGCCATTACGTTACCACCGAATGCAGGTCTTGTCATCTTCAATGTCTTGTCGTCCATTCCCAGTCTCTTTTCGATTGAAGCTGTATCTGCAGTTGAAGTAGCATGTAAGAAATCAAAATACTTATTCATATCTATATCCAAGTGAGTACAGTCAGCTGTCAGACCAGTATGTACTCTTGCAGCTACTCTTGGAGCAAGGTCTCTACCAATTGAAGTTGCACCGAACAGTACGATGTTAGGATCATAGTTCTTTATTACAGCAGTTAATGCCTTGGCATATGGCTCTGTAACATATTCAGCAAGCATAGGATCTTCTACAACGATTACTCCGTCTGCACCTGCTTCGATCAGTTCCTGTGACTTATCTTTAATTTTGTCACCCATAAGAACCGCGTATACTTTTTCATTAAGGTCAGCAGCTAATACTGTTGCTTCGCCAAGTAACTCAAAAGTAACTTTAGCGATTTCACCGTCTCTCTGCTCCGCTATTACATATAAATCTTTGCTCATTTTCAAGAAACCTCCCCACTAAATAATGTGTCTTTCTTCCATCTTAGCTATGATTGCAGCTACCGCTTCGTCAGGGCTTACGTCTAACTTAGTTCCTGCACCCTTAGCCATCTTACCGAATGAAGTTACTACTTTTGTAGGTGAACCGTTCAGTCCGATGTGATCCGGGTTCAGACCATCTTTAAGATCGTCAAATCCCCATACAGTGATATCTTTGTCATAAGCGTCGATGATTCCGCCTGCATGCATGTATCTTGGCTCAGCCAATTCCTGCAGTGCTGTAAGCAGGCAAGGAGTCTTAATATCGATCATATGATGTCTGTCTTCATACTGTCTTCTTACAGTTAATACGTCTCCGTTTGGTTCGATTTCTTCAGCATATGAAATCTGAGGAATTCCAAGGTTTTCAGCAATCTGAGGTCCTACCTGAGCAGTATCACCGTCGATTGCCTGTCTTCCTGTGATTACAAGATCATAACCGATCTTCTTAAGAGCAGTTGAGATGATGATTGCTGTTGCACAAGTATCTGATCCACCGAATTCTCTTGCTGAAAGCAGATAAGCGTCATCGCATCCCATTGCCAGTGCTTCTCTAAGTGCTACATCAGCCTGAGGAGGTCCCATGCAAACTACTGTTACAGTTCCGCCTACTTTTTCTCTAAGCTGAAGAGCTGCTTCTATACCTGATTTATCATCGTGATTGATGATGCTTGGAACACCATCTCTGATAAGTCTGTTAGTCTTAGGATCCAGTTTTACTTCGTTTGTGTCCGGAACCTGCTTTATGCATACTACTATTTTCATCGTTATTCTTCTCCCTTCACACTACTACTTTAATTTCATTGATCCTGAAATTACCATCTTCATAACTTCTGATGTTCCTTCGTATATCTCTGTGATCTTAGCATCTCTCAATGCTCTTTCTACAGGATATTCTCTGCAGTATCCGTAACCGCCCATGAGCTGTACAGCTTCTCTGCACACCTGGTTAGCAACGTCTGAAGCGAATAACTTAGCCATAGCTGCCGCAGGACCATAGTTTTCACCGGCATCTTTAATGCATGCAGCTCTCCAAGTAAGGAGTCTTGCAGCATCGATCTTAGTCTGCATATCAGCTAATTTGAACTGAGTTGTCTGGAATGCAGCGATAGGTCTTCCGAACTGCTTTCTTTCCTTTACATACTCAACAGCTTCGTTGAGAGCACCCTGAGCAAGACCTACAGACTGTGCAGCAATACCGATTCTTCCGCCATCGAGAGCCTTCATTGCAATCTTGAAGCCCTGGCCTTCTTTACCGAGTCTGTTAGCAGCTGGTACTCTTACGTTTTCATATGAAACTTCGCAGTTTGATGCTGCTCTGATACCCATTCTCTTGATATTGTCACTTACTGTTACTCCAGGTGTTCTGTTGCCGTCATCATCCTTAAGAGGTACAACAAATGCTGAAATTCCTCTTGTTCCTGCTGTCTTATCAGTCAGAGCAAATACTACGCAAGTATCGGCAAATCCTGAGTTAGTTGTAAATATCTTACCACCGTTAATGATATATTCGTCTGTAGCTTCGTCATATACAGCCTGTGTCTGCTGTCCTGCTGCATCAGATCCTGCGTTAGGCTCTGTAAGTCCGTAGCATCCTGTCTTTGAACCGTCGATCAAAGGTCTTAAGAACTTCTGCTTCTGTTCTTCAGTACCGAATGAGTCGATACATGAGCAGCAAAGTGATGTATGTACTGAAATAGTGATTCCTGTACTTCCGTCCATCTTTGATACTTCTTCCATGCAAAGAGCATAGCTGAGGTAATCTCCGCCTACTCCACCGTATTCCTTTGAGTAAGGAATACCCATAAGTCCGTATTTGTGCATCTTTGCAAGCAGTTCCATGCTGTAAACTTCTGTTTCATCCATTTCTTCTGCCAATGGTTTAACTTCATTTTCTGCAAATCTGCGATACATTTCCTGCTGAAGCAAATGTGTCTTTGATAATTTAAAGTCCATTGTTTATCCTCCTAAACTCTCCATTTAAATTTTGCTTACAATCACTTACTTATTTTATGTCAAATCACAACTTGTGTCAAGTCGCATTCAATAGGTATTATATTATGTTTTTTGATTTATGTCCATATTTATTTTAAAGATTTTTCTTACTCATTGACAAACGGATATTTGGGCACTAATATGAATATAAATTATCATTAATGCAGATATATATAGTGTAAGAAAGGATGGAAAATTATGTTTGAAACTCTGAGGTATGAAGTAAAAAATAGTATCGCTTATGTCACTGTTGACAGACCGGAGGCATTGAATGCCATTTCTACGAAAGTCCTTACGGAACTTCAATCTGCATTTGAACAGATAACTGATGACAGCCAGGTAAAGGCCGTTATTCTGACAGGTGCCGGTAAAGCGTTCGTAGCCGGAGCCGATATAGAACAGATGTCAAAGCTTACAGGCGTCGAAGGTCACGAAATGATAAGATACGGATCAAAAGTTATGAATTATATAGAATCCGTAGACAAACCTGTGATCGCGGCAGTCAATGGATTCGCGCTGGGAGGCGGCTGTGAACTTGCCATGGCATGTGATATACGTATTGCTTCTGAAAAAGCTCAATTCGGACAGCCGGAAGTTAATCTGGGTATTATACCGGGCTTTGGAGGTACGCAGAGACTGCCGAGGCTTGTGGGCAAAGGCATGGCAAAATATATGATACTGACCGGAGAATATATCAAAGCAGACGAAGCTTTAAGATTAGGTCTTGTAGAAAAAGTGGTTCCCCATGATGAACTTATCCCCACATGCGAAAAACTGGCAGAAACAATCATGAGCAAAGCTCCTATCGCCACTGCAACGGCAAAACATGTTATAAACAGCGGCATTATGCTTGATGTACCTACAGGAGTCGCACTGGAAAGTGAAGCTTTCACTGTACCGTTCTGCTCAGAAGACAGAGTTGAAGGCATGAAAGCATTCCTGGAAAAAAGAAAAGCTGAATTTAAAAACAAATAAGCATACGTTCTTTAATATACAGCAAACTACGGAGGAATTATGACTACAGAAGACATCAAATTAGTAGCAATTGATATGGACGGCACATTGCTTGACAGTCAGAAAAAAATGCCGGAAGATTTCATTCCATGGGTACAGAGCCATCCGGAAATCAAAACAGTTATTGCCAGCGGTCGGCAATACTACACTCTGGAACACGATATGTTCCCCATAAAGGATTCCCTGATATTTATCGCAGAAAACGGCGGACTGGTCTTCGAAAAAGGCAAAACAATATATCGAAACGTAATGAGGAAAAAAGATATATCCGACTGTCTCAGCCTCATATCACAAGTCCCCGGTGCTACACCCATATTATGCGGAACAAACTCAGCTTACCTGAAAGAACCTGATGAACAAGTAAAAAAAGGAGCTCTCATATACTATTTCAGACATAATTTTGTAAAAGATATGCTGCATATCATATCTGAAGATCAAATAGTAAAAATAGCGGTTTATTTCAAAGATAAATCAGCAGAAGCATCCATAAAATATTTCAGCAATGTGAATGCGTCTTTGGATGTGGTTATATCGGGTGACAGTTGGATAGATATATCTAACTCCTCGGTAAACAAAGGAAATGCTATTAAAGCCATACAGGATAAATATGGGATCACACCCGATCAGTCTATGGCCTTCGGAGATTATTTCAACGATATGGAAATGCTGCAAAATTGTACGGAAAGTTACTGTATGGAAAACGGTCATCCTACTATAAAGGCCACAGCAAAACACATAGCCCAATCCAACGATGACAATGGCGTTATGAAAGTACTGAATACTCTTTAATATAAAAAATGTATACAGCAGACAACTTAAAAACAAGTTAAATCTTACATAAATAATAACTCCGCAGATATTAAATTCCACGGAGTTATTATTTCATTTTATCTGCAATATTGATCTTCCACCAAAATATCCGTATCTACATCATACTTTTCTTTTATGGCAGAAAGCTCAAGATAGTGAGGCTGACTGAGATGAACCTTCTGCGCTTCCCTGCTGCTCCATTGCTCCCATAAAAACATCATATCGTCTGAATCGGCATGATAAAAAAATTCATACCTGATACATCCTTCTTCCCGTCTCGTTTTTTCTGCCGCAAGACATGCTTTCACTTCTTTATAAAATTCATCCCTTGCTTTTTTCCCTGTGAATTTGTATGTAACATAAAAATTGGTCATTTTGTTTCCTCCGGATTTCCTATGTTATTTGGTTCTTGCTATGCGCATGATATCACTTTAGGAAAGATTTGGCAACTAAATAATCATAAAAACGAAACTTCTTTTATCTCTTGTTTCCTACCTTCGAAAAATATCATTTCCGGACTGACTGTTTTAATCTCAAAAGGATCAGTATCAAATATATCTTTGTTCAAAACTATAAGATTAGCAAGTTTGCCTTCCTCTATAGTACCGATCTTATCTGACAATCTCATTCTTAATGCATTATTATATGTATATCCTTTCAAAAGCTGGTTTAACGTAAGCCTTGCTTCAAGAGGTGGTCTCACACTTCCCGGATACTTTTTTTCATCCAGCGGAAGCTCTATATCAACCCTTGTCATAGACGTCTGCATTCCAAAATACGGATCTCCTCTCTCTGCTTCTCCATAACTAAACAGGTCGCTCGAAAAGCCTACTGTACCTCCTTCACGAATTATCTCCGTGAAATCATACATAGTTTCCCATCTTCGGCGCCCTAAATATTCTATGGCGTTTTCTCCGAAATAGCCTCCTGACCAGTGAGCAGTCCAATCTATGAATATACCCAGCTCTGCCACACGTTTCATATCATCGGGATGTATCAGCTCACAGTGAGCCAGTGTAACATATATACCCCATTTTTCACCGCAGATTTTCTTGGCGTTTTCCACCGCATTGCAGCATGTTCTGAAAGCCCTGTCACAAACTACATGAATATGAATATCTATTCCTTCATCATTGAGCTTCAAAAGAACACTTGTCAGCTCTTCCTCGGATGCAGTCATGCTGCCGTAGTTTTCTCCTGAACCATCATTTTCAAAAGGTTCAAGGCTGGCGCTGTCACCCATCTCATTAGTCCCATCCATAAAAAACTTTACGGTATTTATGTGAATATGCTCTGTAGTATATTTATCACTCCATTCACGTACCGTAGATATGGCCTCCTCTGCCTGTTCACAGTCTTCCATAAGAACCGTCGCTTCATAAAACATATTCAATCTGCCCTCTTTATCCATATCGTAAAAGGTGCGAATAGCTTCTTCTCCTTCGGTAAATCCATCCATGATACACATAATACCTTTGCTCTTAAGAAAATCAAGAAACGGAGATACGGCATCCTCTTCTGTACCTGTAGGAGGATGCCAATTTATTGCTTCATAGATACCTGTATCGCCGTCGGGACTGCCCTCCAGCACCCAGCCGGTAGGCTCGCCGTTCTTATCTTTGACTACCTCTGCCTCCCCGGCAGGACTTGCTATATGTATTCCCCCATCTTCATCTTTTAACATATCTATAGCTACGGAATTATACCAACATGCATGATCCGTAAAATCCTGTATCCTCGCAGGTCTGTCAGGAAAAATCTTATCAAGATCTTCCTTCCGCGGGCCATCATTTCCGAAGGTCTCAGCATAATACCCTTCTCCGAAAAAATAAGGCACTTTCTCTTTTGGATTTTTTTCTGCATATTCTTTTATGGTTTCCATGAGCCTCTCTTTTTCCAAATAAAGGGGCATTCTGATATGCCATATGGTCTTAGCCACAGTTGTCGGATGTGTATGACCATCTATGAGGCCCGGGATTACTGTTTTCTGGTCAAGGTCTATAATCTGTGTTCCGGGCCCTGCCAATTCATCGCATGCTCCTAAGCCTCCGACACATACTATTTTCTTTCCGCTCACAGCGACTTCAGATGCCCAAAGAGCTTTTTCATTTTGTGTAAATATTCTTCCGTTTTTTAATATCATATCTGCTTTCATATTATCTCTCCTTATCTCGCAGGATCTTTTTTAATCCCTATAAGCAAAAGTAATGCTCCGGCTGCAGTTCCGACTGCTCCGCCGACTCTTGCCACATTTATCATCGCAGCAAAATCACTTATAAGCCCGCTTTCGTACATCTCAAGATAATATTCAGGTCCCCATGAGCCTTCATACCACTGGAGAAAAAAGCTACCTGCCAGAGCATATACGCCAAAAGACAGAATAAATACCCCAAATCTTGTAATATCTCCCTTGGCAAATTTCGTTTTGGGATTTATAGGATATTTTTGTGAATCTATCTTGTAAAGACCTCCGTAAATAAGCTTAAATACGATGTACGCTGCGAGCCCCGACCCTATAGATACAAAACCGAGAAGAAAATATTCCGTTCCGTTTACAAGGAGGGCTATCACTGCAATAATCATAGGTACAAAGGCATACAGCTTGACTTTAATATTCCCTCCTCTGATATACCAGCAGTCCCTGCTGTCAACCGGATATTTCTTTCTTATGATGAGCAGCGCTATTCCAAGCACCACATATATCATAAGAGCCAGAGGTCCTACGATTACAAGCAATGTAGAAAAGTCAAAATTCATCATTACGGCAGTAAACACTCCCAGAAGAAGTATGGAAAGAACAGGTACTCCCCTCTTTTTGCTTACCTTTACAAGAAACTTAGGACACAGCCTGTCATCAGCCATTACAAAAAATCCTCTTGAGCCGGCAGCTATGTAAGAATTAAAAATTGCTGCCTGAGAAAGTATTGCTATTACAAGAAATGCTACTCCCCATCCGTATCCCAAGAATTCTGTAAGAACATCTCCGTATCCTATGCCATCAGTTCCCCATTCATCCCATCGTCCCAATGATACTAATCCCGCAATAGTAGGAAGTATATAGCTTGCTGCTATCATAGGCATCGCTATTCTGAATCCTTTAGGAATAACCTCCGGATTCTCTATTTCTCCTGCCATATTGGATACACATTCATATCCGCAATACATCCAAACCACAATGCAAATGCTGCCGCCCAAAGAATCAATTACTGACTGCCCCTCGGGAGTTACCGGAAGTATCGGATTATACTGCCAGTTAGCAAAGCCCACTACAGTAACTGCTGCAAATCCGATAAGAATACACACAGATAATATGGTGCTTATAGCGCCCACCTCTTTAAGTCCCATGAGATTTATTACGACAAAGAATACTACAATAGCAAGCTTTACTGTAAAAGATACAAAAGGGTCATTTAACGCCGGTATAAACTTTGAGCTGTAGTTTACTATCAGGACTACGTAAGTAGCTGATGAAAGGTATATGGAAACAGTTCCCCACCAACCCATACAAAATCCCCAGAATTCGCCAAGGGCCTCTTTTACCCATACGTATATGCCTCCCTCTGACGGCATCAGGGCAGAAAGCTCTGACACAATCTGGCTTATGGGATGCGCCCATACTACTGCGAACACCATAAGCATTATAACAGTCAGCCCCGGTCCGCTACCGGGAAGCATATCCTCTATTCCGAATGCCCCTGCGGCCACAAGGCAAAATAGAAGGAACGCTATCTGTATAGACTTCATCTTGTGCTTTTTCAGACCTGCTACACCGTCCGGTCTCGACACCCTTTTAATATCATCCATAATCAATCACCTCCATAATTAATAATTTTTTGAAAATTCCGCTTATAAATCCATTATGTTTCAAAATAACAATTTGCTCTATAGTCGTTTTTTATAAAAAAATTATAATAATAACTAAAATTCGACTGTTGGAAAGCCTCAAATTTGACCCTGTCATCAGATTGATATAATATAGATACGAGGTGAATAATCATGAAGATAAGACAAAAGATTATAACATATAAAGATAAGCTTCCTTACAGCATCCAGCTATGCAATATAGCACATGCGGAACCACATTATCACGAACACGAACTGGAACTCATCTACTGCCTTAAAGGTCATGTAGATCTGGTTGCGGGACATCAAAATGTAAGAATAAATAAGGGAGAGATTTTCTCTGTAGACTGTGGCGATATTCATTATATATATTCCGATGAAGATAATCTCACTATTTTGTTTCACCTCGATCTTACCGGTCTTGATATTTCCTGGGAAAAACTCTGTTATATATATTTTGCATGTGAAAGCTGTCATTGCTATCCTTATCAGAAAAAAGCCATGACTTATATAAAAGATATCATTCTGACACTTTCCTATTTTCAGTACAATCACTGCGAAGGTTCCAAAGACCTTGCAAACTCACTAATAAATATTCTTCTTAAGTATTTCAACTGGTTCAATTACGAAAACCAAACCGAACAGATCAACATGGAACTTCACGACAGGTTCTACCGCATACTGGAATACTGTACTAAAAATTACAATAAAAAAATAACAATTTCAAAACTTGCAGAAATGGAGCATATAAATAAAAATTATTTTTCTCAATTCCTCAGCAATACCGTTTTCATGACATTCAGAGATATGATCCAGTACAGTCGCTGTTATAAAGCCGAGCAGCTCTTGCTGCTGACGGATTTACCTGTATCGGAGATATCGTATTCCTGCGGATTCTCCGACAGTAAATATTTCTATTCATCATTTAAAAAATGGTGGAAAAGCACTCCTTCACAGCACAGAGCCAGATACGCCGAATATATGAATACGTCTGAGGAAATATCTTTTGTCTGCGATACGTCTGCCTGTGAACTTCTTCAATGGCACATAACCCAATGGCATACAGAAAAAACTTTATTCTCTCATCATACGGTTTGAATTTTAAAATTTTTGTTAACATCTTGACATATTTCCCTCAACAAATTAAAATAAACTTATGAGTACATAAAAAACTCGTCGGTATCGTATTTATATACGTATCATATGACGAGTTTTTATTACGTAAATATAAATCCGCCGGACGTTCTGTCCGAAGAAATGAGGCAATATCCTGAATGGATCAGAAAAAAGAACATATCATAGAAATCGGAAAAGAATTATTTATTGAAAAAGGTTACCGCAACACGTCTATGCAAGATATCGCAGAAGCCTGCAATATATCAAAAGCTACATTATATAAAATATTTCAGTCTAAAGAAGATTTCAGTCTCATGGTAATATGTTACATGGTGGAACAAATGCTCTGTAATGTTGAGCGATTAATGGAAAGCAGTACAAATTCACAGATACAAATGCTTAAAAACTGTATTTCCGAACGTATGGATCAATTCTCAAAGCGTATGCGGTTTATGGATGAATTCATATTTGCCCAATCTTCTGACCAGCGTGAAAAATACCTGATATATATAAACAAAATAAATCTCGATATATTTGCACTGTTTCAGCAAATAATAATCCGCGCCTTCGATCTTAAAGATGAAATTCTGGCAAGTGAGCTCACTCTGACCTTAAACGGGCTTCTTAAAGAAATCTCCTATATCACATGGAGCGGGCAGCTTCATCTTGACCAAAATGCAGCAGTCGACTATATCACCGACAGTCTGCAGGCAACTATGGAAAAAAGAAAAGGCAAACACGCCTTTTTAACACAGGAAGTAATTCAGAAAGCAAAAGATGCCTACAAAGGAGATCTTGAAGCACTGAAACCTATATTTATAAAAAAAATGCTTATGCATGGTCTCAAAGAAACATTGACAAATTACGAAAAAACAGGTGACGAAAATAAACTTCTGGAGGCAGAACACCTCCTTGAGAAGTTAAAAAACATAAATAAACAATTTAAGGAGATATTATGAATTCAGACAAAAAATCAAAACAC
>NZ_JBKTXS010000012.1:40922-59020 GCF_046951855.1 Lentihominibacter sp.
GATCATTGCCGTCATGATCTCAGGTGTATTTCTGGCGGTACTCAACCAGACAGTCCTTTCACCGGCGTTGCCGAGTATAATGGCTGATCTGGGAATAACTGCTACTGAAGGACAATGGCTGACAACGGCATTCATGTTAGTTAACGGTATTATGATACCTATAACAGCATATTTCATCAACAGATTTACTACTCGACAACTTTTTCTCAGTTCAATGACACTGTTTGCCGCCGGAACAGCTGTAGCGGGGCTTGCCGGTAATTTTACGCTCCTTCTTATTGCCAGAATATTACAGGCAATGGCTGCAGGCATTCTCATGCCTATGATACAGACTGTCATACTGTTACTTTTTCCAAAAGAAAAAAGAGGCGCTGCCATGGGTACCATAGGTATTGTTATAGCATTTGCGCCTGCTATCGGGCCTACCCTTTCAGGATGGGTCGTAGATAGCTGGGGATGGAACAGTATTTTTCTTCTGATCGTTCCTCTCGCAGTTATTATCATCATAGTTTCATTCTTTTTGCTCAAAAATGTGGGAGATACTTACCGCACGAAACTTGATGTGCCTTCGGTTATATTCTCTACTGTGGGATTCGGCGGACTTCTGTATGGGTTCAGCATAGCCGGAAGCTATGGATGGATACATCCGATAACAATAGTTACTCTTATACTTGGTATAGGTTTCCTGATAATTTTTATCAGAAGACAGCTTAAATTACATACACCTCTTCTTGAACTGCAAATACTTAAAACGAAAGAATTTAGATATTCTACCATTATAAGTATGATTGTAAATGCCGCACTGATTGCAGGTACTATAATCACTCCTATATATCTTCAGAATGTACTTCAGTTCACAGCAATGCAGTCGGGGCTGGTAATGCTTCCGGGAGCCCTTCTAATGGGAGTTATGAGTCCTATCACAGGAAGGCTCTTCGACAGATTCGGGCCAAGAGGGATATCTATACTGGGACTCAGCCTTCTGACATTTTTCACCGGATTCTTTATTTTCATGGACGAAACATGGACATTTACAACCATTTGTCTTATATATACAGTCAGACTGTTTGGTCTGGCCATGGTAAATATGCCTATTAACACCTGGGGCCTTAATGCTCTCGAAAATAAAATGATTGCTCACGGAAGCGCCATAAATAACACAGCAAGGCAGATAGCAGGTTCCATCGGAACAGCTATACTCATAACCATTATGACTACTGTAACTTCCATGAATCAAAGCTCAGGAGTCATAAATTCAACTCTGAGCGGAATGCATGCAGCATTCGGTACAGCCACAGGTCTCGGCGCCATAGCTCTGCTGATAGCTGTCATTTTCGTAAAACGTACAAAACATGATGACGATATTTTTTGCGATTAAACCATAATAAATGATATAATTAAAGAAAAGGAGAAATATGATGAATATCCAAAATCATGTAATAACAATAGGAAGACAATTGGGAAGCGGAGGTTCTGATATGGGAAAGGCTATCGCCGACCACTTTGGCTTTCATTATATCGATAAAGAAATCCTGGTGAGAGCTGCAGATATCATGGATGCCGATGAAGAAAATCTTGAGATGGTAGATGAGAAAAATATTTCGGCTCTCACTGCCATGGCCAGATCAGCAGCATACGAAATGCCCTATATCGCCAAAGAATGGTATATTCCTACAAGTGAGCAGCTTTTTAAAACTCAGACCCAGATAATGCGTGATTCTGTACAGCAGGGGCCGTGTGTCATTATCGGCAGATGCGCTCCATATCTTTTCAGACATTATGAAAAGCATACCAGTATCTTTCTTCAGGCAGAAATGGACAGACGTATAGAACGTCTGGAAAGAACTTTTGATAAAAAACTTTCCAGAAAAAAAGTCATACATGATATAGAAAAAGAAGACAGAGAGCGAGCTCAGTATTATCATACTTTCACAGGCAAAAAATGGCTGGATCTCAGACAATACGACTTCGTTCTTGATACTACGCCTTTTTCTGACGAGGAGATCCTCAACATACTGATATATTATATAACTTCCAGATTCCCTGAATTAAAATAATACCCGTAACAAGCTCACAAATAAAAACAAAATCCCCGCATACAGATTAAAATTATCTGTATGCGGGGATTTTGTTTTTATTAAATACCGATTTAAGCATTCTCTTCAGTGTCATTTGCCCATCCGCATTTATCTATGATGAACATCACAAGGCCCATCACGATACCTACTATCGTAGCAAGACACATACCGGTGAGCTCTACTTCTCCAATCTTTATAGCCGCTCCCGAAAGACCTACAACAAAAACAACTGCCGTCATTGCCAGATTCCTTGGTCTTGAATAATCCACTCTCTTATCTACAAGCAGCCTGATACCTGATGCCGCAATCATACCATAAAGTAGAAAACTTATGCCTCCCATTACAGGTCCCGGTATAGTACTTATGAGAGCGCTGACTTGACCGAAGAAAGAAAGCAGTATAGAAAATACGGCTGCTCCCCCGATAACCCATACACTGTAAACTTTAGTTACCGCCATTACTCCGATATTTTCTCCGTAAGTAGTTGTCGGTACTGATCCGCACAGTCCTGACAGCATGGTCGAAATACCATCCGACAGAAGCGAACGGTGAAGACCGGGATCTCTGAGAAGATCCCTTCCAACTATCTCACTTGTTACAATCTGATGTGAGATGTGTTCCGAAATAACAGTAAGAGAAGCCGGAATTATTATAATTACTGCACTCAAACTGAATTTAGGAGCCATAAACGCAGGAAGCTCAAACACACTGGCATCTGTAACAGGTGAAAAATCCACAAGCCCCATTATAACTGCCAGTACATATCCAGTAACGATGGCTATCAGTATAGCTATGGCAGAAGCAAACCCTCTGAATACAACTTGTCCTATAACCGCCAGAGCTAAAGTAAATATGAACACAAAGACAAACTTAGGATCTATTGCAGCTCCTTCGGAACTTATAATTCCTCCGTTGCTGGCTGCTGACCCTGCCAATTCAAGACCTATCAATGCTACTATAGGTCCCATCGCCGCAGGAGGCAGTACTGCATCAATCCAGTTTACACCGGCGAACTTGATTATTATGGCTACCACAGCAAATATAGCACCTGCGACTATAAAGCCTCCGAGACAATACTGATACCCCATGCTGCCGATTACAATGAACCCCGGTGACAAAAACGCAAAACTCGATCCCAGATAAGCAGGCGCCCTTCCCTTCGTTATAAAAATAAACAGCAGCGTGCCGACTCCGTTCATAAGAAGAACGATAGAAGCCGGAATGCCAAAGAGAATCGGAACCAATACAGATGCACTGAACATTGCAAAAGTATGCTGTATGCTCAGTGGGATCCATTTGCCTATAGGAGGCTTCTCACCGATCTCAATGATTTTCTTTTCCTTGTTTTCTTTAGACATTTTCCTCTCCTGATAATAAATGAATAACAAACGAACTATAACTTTTAATTATTTAATATCTGCCGTTCATTATATCATAAAAACAAAAAAATTACCGTTGTCATATTTTTCTGTATTTTGTTTATCAGCTAAAAGAAAAAGCAGATAGCAAAAAATTACTATCTGCTTTTTCTTTTATATATTCAGATTATATTTTCATGCATACATCCCACGCGCGCCATATTACCGTTCGCAGATTTCCTACACTGTTGCAGTCTCCTACAAGATGTACTCCCTTAGATTTCTGATGTAGCGGCTTAGGCGTATATCCGACAGAATAGATCACCGTATCTGCCGAGATTTCCGTAAGTCTGCCGTCCTCATCTTCCAAAACAGCTGATGAATCTTTTATCTCACATACTTTCGTGTTGAGATAAACAGGAACATCTTTATATGCCATCATCTCTCTGAGAAACGATGAATTGGCAAGACAGACCCCTTTAGCGCATATCAAATCGTTCATGGACTCTGCTATAGACGGTTTCTTTCCTTTAAGAATCAGATCATAAGCTATCTCACAACCTGTAAGTCCGCCTCCTACTATCAGCACATTATCTCCGGTCTCTGCTCCCGATAGATATTCCGTAGCCTGCATAGCCTTCTCGATTCCTATAATAGGAGGCTTCTTTGCTTCAGAACCTGTAGCTATAACCACTTCATCTGCATCAAGAGCTTGTATATCGCTGATTTCTGTGTTCATTACTATCTGAACATTGACCTTTTCTATCATACGTCTGTACCATTCAATGAGCTGTCTGTCTTTATCTTTGAAGGAAGGTGCTGAAGCCTGGATAAATATACCACCGAGTTTATCGGACTTCTCATAGAGAGTTACCTGATGTCCTCTGGCAGCCAATACCATAGCCGACTCCATGCCGCCTATGCCTCCGCCTATAACTGCAACTTTCTTAGGAGAAGCAGTCTTTACAAGTTTATATTTTTTAGACTGCATAGTTCTCGGATTCAAAGCACATCTGGCCATTCCCTTGGTGTCTTCCATATCCTGTATATTCCCCACGCCTTCATATGAAGCCATTGTAAAACATGCATTATGACAATTGATACATGGCTTGATATCCTCTTCTCTGTCTTCTTCCAGTTTTCGTATCCAGTTGGGATCAACAAGAAACTGCCGCGCAACTCCCATTCCATCTATCTTACCTGCCGATATAGCTTCCGCAGCTGCTGTCGGAGTCATCTTGCCTGCGCATACAACAGGTATATCTACATAATCTTTTATATGCTCTACATACTCAAGGTTACAGTTATCAGACATATACCCAGGCGGGTGCGCCCAATACCACGCATCATATGTACCGTTGTCACAGTTAAGCATATCATATCCTGCATCCTGAAGGTATTTAGCTGCCATTTCTGACTCAGCCATATCACGGCCGACTTCAATATATTCTTCTCCCGGCAAGGCTCCCTGCCTGAAACCCTTTGTCTTTGAAACCACTGAATATCTGAGAGAAACAGGAAAGTCATCACCGCAGGATTCTTTTATAGCCTTTACGATTTCTACAGGGAAGCGATATCTGTTCTCAAATGATCCTCCATATTCATCAGTACGCTGATTAGTATACTTCATAGTGAACTGATCCAGAAGATATCCCTCATGCACGGCATGTACTTCTATTCCATCTACGCCTGCATCCTTGCACATCTTTGAAATTCTTGCAAAAGCTTCCACCATCTCATGTATTTCATCTACGGTCAAAGCTCTGGAAGGCACCTTATCTGTCCATCTGTTAGGGTTAGGCGAAGCACTGGCACAGAGGTAATCCACATCTATTATAGGTTTTCCGATCTTTCTGAGAACCTTGTTACAGTAAACCTTCTCCATAAGATCATTTACTGCCATTGAACGCCCGAAGCCTGCTGTAAGCTGTATAAACAGTTTACACCCGGTTTTATGAAACTCCTCCATGAATTCCTTCAGCTCTTCAAATTTCCCTTTGCCCTGATACAGCCATTTTCCGAAAAAGGTATCGCGGATAGGCGCAATGCCCGGAAGGATAAGTCCGGCACCGCCCTTTGCTCGCTCCAACAGAAAATTAGCAGCCTCCTTGTCAAAATGATTGGGCTCCATCCATCCAAATATGGATGTACCTCCCATGGAACATTGGACAATCCTGTTTTTTATTTCACAGTTTCCGATCTTCCAGGGTGTAAATAACGCTTCATACTCTTTCTTCATAGTTACTCTCCCTCGAATTCTATCTAAGAATATTATGGCGCAGGCCTGTCATGCTCATTGTTGTCCTGCTGTATATATTTTAACGCACTTTACATCTATTTCCAATAGCTTTATAATATTTATTCAATTATTTACTACTGTTTCCTATCCATCCCACACTGATATGCTCTTCCGAAAGCACAGGCATCTTTTTCAATCATTTCATAAAATCTGTATCCGCCGGAAAAATTATAACAGTCAAAGCCTGTCTGCGAAAGGATCCTGCATGCTATATAGCTGCGAAGTCCCGTCTGACACATTACACAAATCTTTTTTGTATTATCAAGTTCATTTAACCTCTCTCTCAAATCATCCACAGGAATATTCACAAAACCATCTGCATGGCCCTCATTATATTCCTTCTCAGTCCTTGTATCCAGCAAAATCACATCATTTCTTTCCCTAAGCTCATCTATATCATCCGGATGCAACTGCTTCACCAGTCCCTTTGAAATATTTTCTATCATGAATCCGGCCATATTTACGGGATCCTTCGCCGATGAATACGGAGGAGCATATGCCAAATCCAAATCTTTTAACTGCACTGCCGTAAGCCCGACATTTATGGCAGTAGCCAGAACATCAATACGTTTATCCACTCCATCATGGCCTATTATCTGTGCTCCGAGAAGTTTCAAAGAAGATTTTTCATATATGACTTTCATAGTCATTGTTGTAGCTTTCGGATAATATTCCGCATGAGATAAAGGAGAAAGAATTATTTTGTCATAATCTATACCCAGTTTCTGCGCCTTTTTCTCATTGATCCCTGTCATAGCTACAGTAAGGTCAAAAATTTTGATCACTGAAGATCCTTGCGACCCTTTATAAATGCTGTGACCTCCGCATATATTGTCTGCAGCTATACGCCCCTGTTTATTAGCAGGACCGGCCAGAGAAATAAGATCAGCTTCACCCGTAACAACATGTTTTACCTGTACGGCATCTCCCACCGCATAAATATCAGTTTCGGAAGTCTCCATAAACTCATTCACAACTATACTTCCCTTAATTCCCAGCTCAAGACCGGCCTTCTTAGCAAGAATCGTATCTGGGGTTACTCCCATAGCTAAAATCACCATATCAGCTTCAATAGGTTCATCATCTTTGAGTATGGCTTTTATTTTACCATTCTCATGCTGCAATTTCTCCACTGAACTTTTAAGTCTTATATTTACTCCTTTATCCCTGAGCTTTCCGTGTATCGCACAAACCATGTCTTTATCCAGCGGAGCCAGCAGCTGGTCAGGTCTCTGTACAATCGTTACGTCTATACCTTTTGCTGCAAGATTCTCAGCCAGCTCAAGGCTTATATATCCTCCTCCTGCAAGAAGAACTTTTCCGGGCTTTTTCAATTCTACGAACCTCTTCACATTAAAAGTATCTTCAACTGTTCTCAATGTGAACACATTATGACTGTCCGTACCCTGCATCTGCGGTTTTGTGGGCATAGCTCCCGTCGAAAGCAGCAATTTGTCATATGACTCGACTCGAACCTGTCCTGTATTGAGGTTCTTTACCGAAACAGTTTTTTCTTTAACATCTATAGAAACGACTTCATGAAGAACTCTTACATCTATTTTAAAACGTTTCCAAAAACTCTCAGGTGTCTGAAGTGTCAGCTCCGATGGATTTTTGATGACACCTCCTACATAATACGGAAGCCCGCAATTAGCATACGAAACAAATCCACTTCTCTCAAACACAACTATTTTGGCATCTTCATCAAGCCTTCTTATTCTTGCGGCTGCCGTAGCGCCTCCTGCGACGCCTCCTACAATAACTACTTTCATTATACCTCTTTAAAACCTCCTGTTTTATATCCTTACGCCCATCTAACAGGCGTTTCCTCCCCTATCTGCAAGATATCATTGTGAAGAGCCCGCAGCTTCGGAGTTATAAGCTGGTCCACATGCATATGCCCAAAGTACCATTTCTGAAATCTTCTGCCCTCTGACACGATCTCATACCAGTCCTCAAATATCTCAGGCAGATGATAATCATATTCTATTTCTTTTAGCCTTGAAATAAATTCTCTGGCAAAAAGAGGCGTCTCATGAGTTATCACATAATCTATCTCATGAAGGTTCTCCATAAGCTGCTTTCTTCCGTACCCTATTTCTTCAAGAGTCGGTTCTTCTTGTTTCCACCAAGTCTGTCCTTCTGTCCTTCTGTCTATATCATTGGAACGCGCTCCTCCGAAAACAAAAATATTATTCCCGTAAACTGAATATATCTCACCTCTCATCAAATGATACACACGATCTGAAACTTTATGAGCACGTCCGCCATTCCATCTTACTATATCCATTCCGGCAAGTAACACATGGTTCTCATGATTTCCATCTATGAAAACCACTGTTCCCGGAAACAGCTGCTGCAGCGTATCCGCTTTGTAAATATAATCTTCGTTCCAAACATATCCGGCATCTCCTGCAATTATTAAAATATCTGTGTCTCTCATTTGACCTTTTTCATGAAGTCCGAAAAACGGAATGAAAGATCCATGTTTGTCTCCTGTTATAAAAATTCTTCCTGTCGTACATCCTGTCATACTTTTATTCAACCTGCTTCTTACTTATGATAGTAGTATATACTGTTTCTTTCCTCGCGCGATATCTTCCCGGAATAATATAGATACTGAAGATGCGAAATAGCCTCCCCGGTAGCGAACCACTTCTGCGGTGCCGGGAATTCCTCCCAGTTTCTGCACTCTATCTCCCATGTCATATCTCTCGCCACCTCATACGGTGTCTTCCACTGGTCTCCCAGAATATAAACAGCCTCTGCCAATCTGTCTTCGTGATGTTTATAAAGCTCCTTTATGCGATCGTACATATTTTCCACAGGTGTTCCGTGAGCCGTCAAAAGCATCTTCACATCCAACTTTTCAACCTTGGCAAGACTGTCCAGATAATCCTGCAAGGGGTTATCTGCACTGAGTTCTATAGTTATGTTAGGTGTTATGGTCCCCAGTATATGATCGCCGCAAAACAATATTTTCTTTTCCTCATCATAAAGGCACATATGTCCTGGGGTATGTCCCGGAGTTTCTACAGCTTTAAGCTTATATCCTCCATATTCCAACACATCGCCTTCAGCAACATATGTAAAATCTATCTTACAGTCATGAACATACTTTCTTCCCGGGTGTATGTCTGTATTCCTTCCGAATTCCGCTTTCGGAAATCCAAATTTTAAAAACATATCATCCAGTATTTTCCAATAAAGATTGCCTGCCTCAAAATTCATCAACTCTCCGTCAGTTTCCCCTGAATATATAATGCTTTCTTCCTTTGCAAATTTAGGTACCAGTCCGCAGTGATCGGAATGCAGATGGGTGATGAATACATCCGTTTTTTCTATACCTAATTCATCAAAAGCATTTCTCAGCGCCTCTTCACACTCAGGTCTGTTAAAACCTGTGTCTATGAGAAGATTCTTTTCACCTGTTATTATGTAGGCATTTATTTCCCTGAGAGGGTTATTTGGCAAAGGCACTACTTTTCTGTATATATTATCTGCTATTTGGGTTAACATATTTCCTCCTGTGTAAAATATTATCTTTTCCGATTTCATTTAAAATCCGCATACCCATATATAATATCTATTATTTAATGATTTTGCAAGGTGATACAGTCAATAGAAAAAGCTATTTCATTTGTTCTAAAAAACCGCATATTAAAACGCAGCAGAAAAACTACTGCGTTTCAAAATCCCTCTTCAATATGTTTTGCTGTTTATCAGTCCACGGCTACCATCACAGAAGTGGCTTTGATAACGGCATATGCCTCCTTGCCTACCTCCAGACCCAGCTCTTCTATTGCCGTCATGGAAATCGTCGAACTTACAATATTGCCTCCGCCTATATCAATCTTCACAATTCCGTTTACAGCTCCTTTTTGTATATCTGTTATAGTACCCTTCAACTGATTTCTTGCACTAAGTTTCATCGTGTTACCTCCTTGTATATTACATAGTATAGTTTGGATAAGTATATCACAAATTATCAAAAAAAAATATTATTTCCTCAACTTTTTAACACTCATAGTCTAAAAAGGAATTAAACATTTTGTCCGGCATAATATTATCTATAAAAATATTATCTCGGAGGTCATAATGAATTACGATGTTATTATAATAGGAGCCGGCCTATCCGGTCTGTCATCTGCAGCACTGCTTGCAAAACGCGGACTTAAAGTAGCTGTAGTAGAGCACAGCTCTTCACCGGGCGGATCCTGCGGAATCTTCAAAAGAAAAGACGCCATCTTCGATCAAGGCGCAGCCATGCTTTACGGATTCGGAGAAAAAGGATTCAATACTCACAGATTTCTTTTCAACTGTCTTGAAGAAAACATACAGATGATTAAACACGATCTGCTCTATACCGTAAATTACTGCGGACAAAAAATCAGATTTCATGCGGATACAGAAAAATTCACCGAAGAATTAGCTAAAATTTTCCCGCATCAGAAATCCAACATAAAAAAATTTTATAAAGACATGGAAAAAATGTACCGTCACGTTATAAGCGGAACACCAACCTACACAACTCCAGATCAGACTAATCCAAAGGAAGCACTGAAAGGATTGCTGCACCATCCCGTATCTTATATCAAATTCATGTCATATCTAAATAAAAACGCAGAACAGCTTCTGAAAAAATACTTTACCGATCCTAAAATATTCAATTTCTTTGACAAACTTACGTCTACTTACTGTTATGCTACGGTATCAGAGGCGCCTGCTATTTTAGCTGCAGTAATGTTCATTGACAATCATGAAGGCGGAAGTTTCTATCCTGCAGGGTCCACCCTCTTTCTTCCGGGTAAACTGGAGAAAATCATTGAGGAAAACAGAGGCGATATGTACTATAACTGTAATGTTAAAAAACTTCTGCTCGATAAAGATTCCTGCACAGGTGTTATAACAGATACCAAAACCATTCTTTATGCACCTTACATGATATACTCGGGAACAGTATGGGATCTTTATAATCATCTGCTTCCGGAAGCTGCGGTTAACGCTGAAGATAAGAATCGAATAAACCTCATGAAACCGACATATCCCAGCACAGTTCTTTACACTATAGTACAAAAATCCGTCATACCTGACAGTACATGTCCTATAGAAATGCTGGTTTCTGATCCTTCTAAAATCGATGAAAACGAAATAACACTATATATACTCAGCATAGACGACCACAGCCTATGTGATCCTGATCATCATACTGTCATAGCCATAGGCCCCAGTTTTAAAAACTGGAATGACACAGACCGCTATGAAAGTCTAAAAGAAATTGAAACAGAACGAATATTGAATGTAATCGAAAAACGTTTCCCGGGGTTCAGGGACGCACTTATCTTCCACGAAATAGCCACCCCTAAGACCATTGAAAGATATACGATGAAACCGGGAGGAGCTGTTGCAGGCCCCAAGCAAATGCTTGGTCAACACATGCTGAAACGTCAGCATATAAAAACAAAATGGCATGGTCTGTTATGCTGCGGAGAATCTACCGTTATGGGAACAGGCACCCCTGCAGTAACAGCATCAGCTATCGCAGCTGCAAATGTCATCTTAAAAGAAACGAAATCTGAGCTTTACAAATGGAAACCCGGTATGAAAAATTATGTAGATATATTAAAAGCTCCTATAGAAAAAGATGATATATACAGATATTATCCTTCCGCTGAAGCCAATATCATGAGAGAAGCTTCAAAGTGCATGCTCTGTGAAAAGCCTTCATGTTGCAAAGATCATCATACTATAATACCGGATATCATGAGAAGATGTGCATGCGGTAATTTTTACGGAGCATACAAAGCTGCCAAAGCCCATATAACAGATATCAGCGATGACGGGCTCACTAAAAGCTGGGAAAAAAACTGCATAAAAAATGATCCTGTAAAAATACATTCAATAATATCTTATCTGTTTAATTTTCTTCTTCCGTAAAAAAACATCATAGTAATGAAAAACAGAAAGACCGATGTAATAACGATAAAAATAATGCTTCCCCGAATTGTCAGTACGCTTCCGTCTCTACAGAAAATCACTCCCATCATTTCCTTAAACGCTTCCGTCCCCTGACTTCCGCCGGCAGAAAAACTTTCATCTATCATATCTTCTGTTAATATCCGGCGGAACAGGACGGCGCCATGAGCCGTAGGAACACATTGAACAACAGCCTGAACATATTCAGGCATCTGTCCCATAGGTATATATATACCTGTCAGAAAGCCTATCAGGGCGCCTATGATAGTACATTCAGCCGCCAGTGCATTACTGTTTCTGATAAAAGAAACGAAGAACATGACAACAGAGGAATTTGCAAAAGTAGTCAGCAATATAACAAACAGCAGCTTCATTTCATTGCCTGATATTATATTTCTGTCATATCTTATTTCTATGTACGCCGCCGATACCATAAGCAAAAGAAGCGTCATGATTATCCCTATTATGACTGCACATAATATATAACCTCCAAGTATTCCTGTTTCATTTACGGGTGAAGTTATGAAATCTTTATCTATACGTTTCATCTTATCTTCCACCATAACTGCATAAGCTCCCATAGTTGTTGTTACTGAAGTTATCGCTAAAATTCCTGATACCATCCATGCATCTGTTATTAACTCTATATCCTCCGATCCGGAAAGACTGCCAAGCAAATTATCTCGAAGAAAAAGTATATAAAGAAGAACAATTATTATCTCTGCTAAAAATGACAGCATCACTGCTGCCCTGTCTTTAAAAAAAATATTTAAATTCCTCATACAGAAACTAATCATGTGCTTTTCTCCCGATAATAGCTATATAAGCTTCATCCATATTGCCTTTCAGCACTTCAAAATCCGTAAACCTTCCTCTGCAAACTTTTAATAATTCCAATGCTTCCAATGTGCTGCCTATCTCCAATACAAAATTTTTACTTTGAATCTTATACTTTATTCCCCTACTATCAAGAGTATGTTTAAGTATAAAATCATCTGCCGCAGTCAAGATCAATCTGTCAGAAGAAAATCGTGATTTAAGTTCTCCCGGGCTTCCTTCTGCCTCTATATGTCCTTTCTTCATAACTATGATCTTATCGGCTCCTGCAGCTTCTTCCATATAATGAGTAGTCAGTATTACAGTCATATTCTTTAAACGCCTTACAGAATTTATCATATCCCATATAGACTTTCTTATCTGTGGATCAAGTCCTGTCGTAGGCTCATCAAGAAATAAAATTTTCGGATCATTAATCAATGCTCTTGCTATATCACACCTTCTCTTCTGACCTCCGGACAATATACCGTACTTTCTGTCCAGCAAATGGTATACGCCTGCCGATTCTGATATTTTTCTTATCTTTTCCTCCAAGCTCTTGCCTCTTAAGCCATAAAACCTGCCCCTCAGACAAAAATTTTCAGCCACAGTAAGATATTCATCTAAGACTCCGTTTTGAAAAACAACGCCTATCTTTTTTCTTATCGCTCTGTTATCTTCTCCCAAAATCATATCATCTATAAATACAAGTCCGCCATCAGGCTCCTTATATGTACATAAAATATCTACAGTAGTAGATTTTCCGGCTCCATTGGGGCCTAAAACAGCCAGCATCTCTCCTTCATCTGCAGTAAAACTGATACCGTCCACAGCTTTATTTTTCCCGTAATACTTTTTAAGTCCATATACTTGTATAGCCTGCGCCATTGGCTCTTTCCCCTCTCTAAGATCATATTGTGAACGTAAAATTACATTTAAATAATATGATTCACCGTAAAGAAAAAGACCCGCAAGCCATTTGATGGGGAGGATTATGACCTGCAAAGTCTTCTCTGTCTGTTTATTATTGAATTACTGTTTCCTATCTTTGCACTCTTCCGCTTCCGTCGCCTTCTGCCAGAGTCTTTACTTCATCTACAGAAACTCTATTGAAATCTCCTTCTATAGAATGTTTCAAACATGATGCAGCAACTGCAAACTCAAGAGCATCTTTATCCTTCATACCGCTGTAAAGACCATATATTAGACCTGCTCCGAAACTGTCGCCTCCTCCTACACGATCTACTATACGTACATCATATTGTTTTGAAAAATATGTGTCGTTTTCAGCACTCAGCATAGCCGCCCACTTATTATCACTGGCTGATATGCTAGTACGCAAAGTAACAGCCACATACTTGAAGCCAAATCGTTCCTTCAGCTGCCGAGCTACTGAAACATATCCGTCGTGATTCAGTTTCCCGCCTGTCACATCAGTCCCCTCAGCTTTGATGCCGAATACTTTTTCCGCATCCTCTTCATTGGCTATACATACATCCACATAACGCATGAGTGTGCCCATAACTCTGCATGCTTCTTCACTGCTCCATAATTTCTTTCTGAAATTAAGATCGCAGCGTACAGTAAGTCCCTGTTTTTTGGCTTCTGCACACGCCTCCTCACATAATTCTGCGACATTTTCCCCAAGAGCCGGAGTTATTCCGGTAAAATGAAACCATTCTGCACCGTTAAAAATATCCTCCCAGTCAAAATCTCCTTTCCCGGCAGAAGCTATAGATGATCCTGCTCTGTCATATATTACTTTTGACGGCCGCTGGGATGCTCCCGTCTCAAGATAATATATCCCTACTCTGTCTCCCCCTCTTGATATCTTACTTGTATCTACTCCGAAATAAGCCAAACTTCTCACTGCTGATTCACCTATATCATGGTCAGGCAGCTTTGTTACAAAAGCTGTATCCATGCCAAAATTAGCAAGAGAAACAGCAACATTTGCTTCTCCTCCGCCAAATGTAGCCTCCATTTTATCATTCTGAAAGAATCTGAGATATCCCTCAGGTTTCAAACGCAGCATTATCTCTCCGAATGTTACTATTTTAGCCATTGTTTCTGCTCCTCACTTTCTCTATGATCTCTACAGCTCTCCTGCACTGAACTGTCACTTCATTCCATTTTTCGTTATCAAGCATATCCTTCTTCACCATAAATGAGCCTCCGCACGCTGCCACTTCTTTACTTGACATATAATCTGACAGATTGTCAAGAGAGATTCCACCTGTAGGCATAAATCTGATTCCCTGGTATGGAGCAGCATAAGCTTTTATAGTCTTTATCCCTCCAAACTGCTCAGCGGGAAAGAATTTTATAATTTTCAATCCATAGCTCATAGCCTTCTCTATTTCAGTAGGTGTAAGACACCCGGGAAATACAGGCATATTAATACTGATGCAATATTCAATCACATCACTGTTAGATCCCGGACTAACGATAAACTGTGCACCTGCCGCACAAGCCTGTCTTGCCTGTTCTATAGACAATACTGTTCCTGCTCCCACAAGCATATTAGGGCAACTTTCTCTCATGGTTTTAATGGTTTTATCCGCTCCCGCCGCCCTGAATGTCACTTCGGCTACCGGTACACCACCGTCACTCAATGCTCTTGCCAGCTTCTCTGCATTCTCAGTCTTTTCAAGCTTTATTACAGGAACAATACCAATACGACTTATTTGTGATGATATATGCTCATAATTCTCATTCATAATGTCACACCTCGCTTAAAAATAGCTATATCTCTATAATTTTTCTCCTCACTGCAGCTTTTTTTACCGGATGCCACATCCAAAATATATCTGTCGAGTTCTTCTGTGATCTCATCATATTTTGCCACATCCAGAATTCGTTCTGCATCGAAGTCTATCCAATTTTTCTTTTTAAAAGCCAGTTCATGATTAGACGATATTTTAATGGTGGGGACAGGTCCTCCAAAAGGAGTTCCCCTGCCCGTAGTAAACAACACTATGTGGGCTCCTGAAACAGCAAGAGCAGTTGCTGCCACCAGATCATTTCCCGGTCCTTCAAGCAGAGAAAGACCTTTTTCTTTTACAGGGCAGGCATATCGCAGAACATCAGTGACTTCAGCATGTCCGCCTTTTTGTACGCATCCCAGAGATTTATCTTCAAGTGTAGTTATTCCTCCTGCTTTATTCCCGGGAGATGGGTTCTCGTATATAACCTGTCCATTTTTCCTGTAATACTCTTTAAAATCATTAATCATACTGACCGTCTTATCAAAAACCTCGCTATCTCTGCATCTATTCATAAGAACCTGCTCTGCTCCGAACATTTCAGGAACTTCCGTAAGTATTACGCTTCCGCCTCTGCCGCAATGCCTGTCAGAAAACTTTCCCACAAGAGGATTTGCCGTTATCCCCGAAAGTCCGTCAGAACCTCCGCATTTAAGCCCAACTATCAGCTCATCAGCATTTATTTTCTGCCTCCTGAATTTCCCGGCATAACAAATAAGCTGCCGGACCATTTTTTTTCCTTCTTCTACTTCATCGCTTACATCCTGACACTTCAGCCATTTTATTCTGTCTCTGTCGCCCATCTGTTCTTTAGAGAAAACCTTCCCAAGTTCGCTGAAATTACAATTCTCACACCCAAGACCCAGCATGAGCACCCCTCCTGCATTAGGATGCGCTGCCAGCTGAGAAAGCACTTTTAATGTAGCCTCCTGATCTTCTCCCATCTGTGAACATCCGTACGGATGCTTTATGACAATAATACCATCAGTATATTCAGCTGCCTCTTCACGCATCTGATACGCTATATCATCTGCTACCGAATTGACACATCCTACTGTAGCGATTATCCATATCTCATTTCTTATACCGCAGCTTCCGTTTTTTCTTCTGTACCCTTGAAAAGAAGCAGAATGGCTTTGTGATATTTCTTTTAAAGCACCCTTTTTCTCATATACATATCTGCTTTCCTGATCTAATAATGTCTTGATATTATGTGTATGTACCCAGTCTCCTTCAGCTATATCCTCTGTGGCAACACCGATGGGAGCTCCGTACTTTATTATCCTATCTCCTTTGCCGATACTGCAAAGAGCAAATTTATGACCCTTTGGGACAGGTTGGTTTTTCTCTATATCAGAAAGTGCAACGGCTACATTATCCCTATCATCTATCTTAATCCATTCCATTATTCTGCTCCTTGAGAAACAGCCTCAAAGCCTCTTTCATACCCATCTGCTCTATCTGATCAAGATATTGTTGCGTAAGTTCTCCGAAACTCTTTATCTCCCTCAAATCTTCTCCGAAAAACTTTTCGTTGCCCATGAAATCCTCTAAAAGCTCTTTATTATCATCATATTTTCCGGCTTCTTCAAAAAATTCTATTACTTCCTTAGAATCCCGAATATTTCCCTTTTTATAAAATGCTATCAAAGCAGCAAAAGAGAATACTATATGTACCGGAAGAATATCATACTCAAAGACAAAATCTTTCAAGGCAGGTTTTACTCTCGCAGTCCATTTTGAAATACTGTTTAACGATATATCCTCAAGTTTATGATCTATAAAAGGATTCTCAAAACGATCAAAAACATCTCTTGCAAAATTGTTGAGCTGATCCCCGCAAAGAGGTATAGTCGGAATTACTTCTTCTGTAATAAGATCCCTCACAAATCTTCCTATATCCTCATTCTGCATGCTGTCTCTTACAATTGTTTCACCATACAACAATGCCACCGGAACCATAGATGTATGAGCTCCATTGAGGATCCTTACCTTTCTGATCTTATACGGTTTATGATCATCTGTTACTATTACAGGAAGCCCCGCTTTATCAAAAGGAATTCTCCTGCCTATATCATCCGGCCCTTCTATTACCCATAGTCCGAAATATTCAGCTGTATCAAGAAAATCATCTTTATATCCGTTTTCTCTGTGAAGTTTTTCTGCCGATTCTGACGGATATCCTGTGACGATACGATCCACAAGAGTACTGCAGAAAATATTTTCCTCATGGATCCATTCTCTGAATTCGGATCCCAACTCCCAATCCTTGCTGTGTTTCAACACTGCATCCTTAAGATATTTTCCGTTATCATCTATAAGTTCACACGAAAGTATAATATATCCTTTTCCTCCGCTGCTTCTCATAAATCTCTCATACAGCAGTCTCGTCAGTTTCGCCGGAAAAGAAGCAGGCGGTTCATCCTGAAGAGAACATGTTTCGTCATATATGATACCTGCTTCTGTGGTGTTTGAAATGATGAATTCAATATCATCATTAGCCGCAAGATCCAAGAACGAATCAAACTCTGTATAGGGATCTATGCCTCTACTTATACAGCTGATAATCCTTCTCTCATCTTTTATTTCATTGCCTTCTCTTCCTCTTAAATAAAGAGTATAGAGTCCTTCCTGATTATTCAGCATACACGCGCGGCCTTCCGGTATAGGCTGCACGACTGCCACTTTAGCGTCAAAACCGGATTTTTCATTCATTATATCTATAAAATCATCCACAAATCCCCGAAGAAAATTACCTTCGCCGAACTGAATGACTTTTTCTTTTCCGTCTTCAAGCAGGTATCCG